>JADGDA010000245.1 GCA_015228695.1 Alphaproteobacteria bacterium | reverse complement strand
GGCCAGGACCAGGGTCCCCGGCGGCGGGTCCGGGTCGAGGCCGCCGGCAAGACCGAGGCTCATCAAGGCTCCGGCTCCCGCCTCGATCAGGGCCAGGGCCGCGGCGCGGGCATGCCGGGGCCCGGGTCCCCGGCACAGAACGTTTTCGCAGCCGGCCCGGGCAAGACATCGGGCCTCGCCCGACAACCCGGTCACGCAGCCGGGGAATATTATATCCCCCAACGCGGAAACCGGGCCTTTTCCCGCTTGAGGTTGCGATAGCGGGACAGGGCCCAGATCGGGAAGAAGGAACAGTACCCGTGGTAACGCAGGTAGAAGATGCGCGGAAACCCGACGGCCGTGAACAGCGCCTCGTCCCACTGGGCGCCGTGGCGCGGCACGTTCAGGAGATATGTGATCCCGCGCTCGACGGCCTCCGACTCGACCTCTCCGACCGCCATGAGGGCAAGCAGCGCCCATGCGGTCTGGGAGGGAGTGCTTTCCTTGACCTCGCCTTTGCGTTCCGTCCAGTAGGTGGCGCAATCCTCACCCCATCCGCCGTCCGGGCGCTGGCGCGACTTGATGAAGGCCACCGCCTTCCCGACATGAGGCGTGGTGACGTCGTCCCCCACGGCGCCGAAGGTGCATAGCGCCGACCAGGTGCCGTAAACATAATTCGTGCCCCAGCGTCCGAACCACGATCCGTCCGGTTCCTGCTCGCGGATCATGTAGTCGAGACCGCGCGCCACCATCGGTTCGTCGCGCGTGTAGCCGAGTTGAAGCAGCATGGAGACGCACCGGGCGCTCACGTCCAGGCTGGGCGGGTCCAGCAGCGCGCCGTGGTCGGCAAAGGGGATGTGGTTCAGGAGGTAGTGGAAATTGTCGGCGTCGAAGGCGGCCCATCCGCCGTTCGTGCTCTGCATGCCCACGGTCCACTCGACGGCGCGGGCGATGCATTCCTGATGCCGTGGGTCCCGGGCTTCCGCCGCGCGTCCGCGCTTGGCCCGGTCCAGGGCCATCACGACCACTGCGGTGTCGTCCACGTCCGGGTAGTAGGCGTTGGCGAACTGGAACGCCCATCCTCCGGGCCGGATGCCGGGCCGGCGCGAGCACCAGTCCCCGACCACATCGAGAATCTGCTTATCCTCCAGCCACCGGACCGCCTTCGCCAGGGCCGGATGGTCTCCGGGAAGGCCGGCTTCCATCAAGGCATGGGCGGTCAGCCCGGTATCCCAGATCGGCGACACGCACGGCTGGCAATAGCCGCTGTCGCCGTGCATCACCAACAGCTTGTCGATGGAAGCGCGCGCGGTCTTGAAATCGGGGTGGTCGTGGGAATAGCCGAGCACGTCGAGCATCATCACGCAATTGGCCATGGCGGGAAAAATGGCTCCGAGGCCATCTTCCCCGTTCATCCGTTCCAGCACGAAGGCGACGGCGCGTTCGATCCCCTTGCGCTCCAGGAACTTGGGGAGAAAGGGCTCGATCACGCGGGCCGCCTTGTCCAGCCACAGGAAGACGTCGCCCCACAGGCTCCCGGTGGGGTTGGTGTGATAGTCGCGGACCTGATCCGGCGGCGTCACGAACAGTTCCCCGATCCCGATCCCGCGCGGGTTCCTCGCCTTTGCCCGGAGCACCGCGAGCACCAGCAGCGGCGTCATCACCGTGCGCGACCAGTAGGAAACCTTCTCGGTATGAAAAAAGAACCAGCGGGGGGTGAGCAGGGCCTCGACCCGCATGACCGGAGCGGCGCGCCAGGGCACCTGCCCGAAGATCGCAAGGGCGATGCGGGTGAAGACGTTGCTGCGCTCGGCCCCGCCCAGGGCCAGGGCCCGTTCCCGCGCGCGCACCATGTGGGGCGCGTCGATGTCGTCCCCGACCAGCTTCAGGGCGTAGTACGCCTTGACGGTGGCGCTGATGTTGGCCTCTCCGTCGTGATAGAGCGGCCATCCCCCGTCGCTCCCCTGCTTGGCGCGCAGGTAGTTGGCGAGCTTGCGCTCGGTCTCGTCGTCGATGGTGCCGAGAAAGTGATTGAGCAGGATGTATTCGGCGGGGATCGTCGTGTCCGCCTCCAACTCGAACACCCAGTAACCCTCCGGGGCCTGACGCGCCAACAGGGCGTCGGTGGCCTCGGCGAGGACCTGATCAATACTGTCGATTCGATCTTCCACGGACATCGTTTCCATGGGAAACGTATTAGTTCCCGGTTCGGGCCACTGTCAAGGTCCGAGCAGAAGCGCGCGCAGAACGGCGGCGATCTTTTCCGCCTTGGACAGACGGGGCGGAGTCGCCGGGGTTCTCCATCCCGCCTCGGTCATCCGTTCGTGCAGACGGTGATAAACGGCCATCATGATCGCGGCCGGGCGGCGTTTGTGCTTGTCGCAGACGTCCAGGATGGCGCGGGCGTCGGCGTAATGACGCTCGGCGATCCCACCCAACTCGGCGCAGACCGCCGGCAGCATCGGATGGGCAAGGACGGCGGAGGGGGAGAGGTCGGTCATCCCGTGCGCCTCCAGAAGCTCGCGGGGGAGATAGAGGCGGCCGCGCTCCGCGTCCTCGGCCAGATCGCGCAGAATGTTGGTGAGTTGAAGCGCCCGGCCCAGGGAATGGGCCAACCGGTCGCCCTCGGCCTCCGGCAGGCCGAACACGCGGCAGGACAGGCGCCCGACCGCACTGGCGACCCGGTCGCAATAGAGGTCGAGATCGGCCATGGACGGCGCCCGCACGGCGTCCGAGGCGTCCATGACGGCGTCCATGTTCATGCCGTCCACGACGGCGTGCATGTCCTCCTTGCGCAGCCCGAATCGGGACACGGCCTCGGACAGGGCGATTCCAACGGGGTGTTCGGGGCGTCCCTGGAAGATGCGCTCGATCTCCCCGCGCCATTCCGCCAGTCCGGCTTGTTTCTCCTCGGCCGTCCCCCCCTCGTCGGCGATGTCGTCCACCACGCGGCAGAAGGCGTAGACCGCGAACATCGCCCGCCGTCGAGGCGCCTCCAGCAGGCGCATGGCCCAGAAAAAAGACGTCCCCGATCCGTCCACCAGGGCCCGGATGGCGCGATCCGCCTCGGCGCTTTTCTCCTCTCCCTCCCGCGGGGATTTTGACCGGACGCCGCGAAGCCGCGCCGGGACGACCCAGAGCAAGGCAGCCCAGAGCAGGACGGCGCTAAGCAGAACGGTCAGAACAACGGAGATGGTCAGCATGCGGCGGTCGATGATTCTTTGGAAACGCCCATCCGATAGCACGTTGAAGGGGAATTCGATAATGGAAAGGTGGATCACCATGGAATAATTCGAAATTCCCCCCAGGGGGAAGCCGGGGAGCCCCCGCTTTGGACGCCCCCCCGAGGCACTAAAATAATTCTAAAAATTAGACAATTTTTGAGGTGTATCCTGGATATTCTTGACATTTAAGGGGGGATTTGCTACACCGGACGGGCAGCGTTTTCCGCTCCGTCGGATCGCTCCGTGGGCCTGTCACCGTGTGGGTGCCCGGTTGCCGCGTGTGTGTTCGCGGGCGTGCGCGGAAGCCCACGTTGCTGGCCCCGCCCGTATCGGCATGCCCTTCATCGGCTGCGCGGCGGGCGTTGCCGGCGACGGTATGGTGCGGTCGGTGCGATGCAGTCGATACGACACAGTAACGACGCGATACGGTAACAACACAGAGCTGTGGGGGTAACCCATGAAAAAACTCAATGCCATGCTTGCCGCGGCGGTTGTCGCCGGCTTTTCCGCCCTTCCCGTGTCCTCGGCCCAGGCTTGGTGGGGCAATGACGGCTGGGGAAACAATGGTTGGGGAAACAACGGCTG
>JADGDA010000244.1 GCA_015228695.1 Alphaproteobacteria bacterium | reverse complement strand
CACCGGCTGCTGTGAAGGGTGGGAAAAGTCAGCCAATCGCACGCGCGCATAGGGCACGCACCGCCCCTGCGGAAACTGTCGCAGGTACTCCTCAAACCCGGCCGGGTTGGTGCTCCCCTTCAATGCCTCACAGGTCATCGCGTCGGCATCCATGGTGGCTGGGGGGAGTGGCATTACCGTCACCGTCGCTCCTTTCGGTACAAAGTACAGATCTCCCGTCAGCGAAGACGCTTCCCATGGCGTCTGACCTCCTTTAGAGGCTTTCGATACCGCCACCCGCACCCGCTTGAACACCTCCTCCACCGGCAGGCCGGGTTCATCCAGAACCTTCAACAACTCGCCGGTATAGAGGCCGTTTTTCGTCTCACCGTCGGCGGCAACCTTACCGGGAGCCGTCGCGTACGCGATCAGCGTTCCTTCCGGCGCATTCATTTGCGCCAGGCCAGCCGAACCGCCGCGCCAGCGCCGCTCATAGGGATTGTTGCGACAGGCATCCAGGATCAGCAGACTCACCCGCGCTCTGGCTGCGGCCATCTGGTCCAACACCACCTCGGCATCGACCGTTTCCAGTTTGACCCGCTGCTCGGAGGCGATTTTCGCATCCACCGGAATCAGATAGTTGCGTCCACCCACCTGCATGCCATGGCCAGCATAGAACATCAGGCCTGTGGCATCGGCGGGCAGCTTTTCGCCGAACAGGCCGATGGCATCCTCCATCTGAGCCTTGGTCGTGTTTTCTCGCAGAATCACCTCAAAGCCGATTCCCTTCAGCTTCGCGGCCATCGCCTTCGCATCGTTCACCGGATTGTCGAGCGGGGATGCCGGATAGGCAGAATTGCCGATCACCAGAGCAACCCGCTTTTCCGCCTGTGCCGGGGTGTCCAAGGCCAACAGAACAGCTAGACTGAAAACAGCAGACCAGACATGTACGCCCATGGCAAGCCCCCTCCCTGTCTCGTTGGCCGCGCTGTACGTGCCTGATGCGAGGATACGGCGGTGAACGAATATGGACAACGGCATACCGATGGTAAGCAAAGAATATATCGTGAATCGAAACCGTCAGCGTCATCACCCTCGCGGGAAGCCACCACCTGCGCCGATCATCCACGGCGAGGGTGTCAGAAGCGGTCATGTTGGCGGACAAGATCAGGCGTCGTGCGCTATGAGAAGGCCGATGCCGGCAGCAACCTGGAAATGGCCTGGCACCTCTACACCTGGGGCGACAAGGTCGATGTCCTGGAGCCGGTGCGACTGGCGGACTTGGTCAACGGCCGGCGGGTGGCCTGGGGGGCGATGCCGTGAACGACTCTGGTCAGAGGCCGTTGTTTGGCATAATACGCCAACGATGGCCGCTGACGGGAGTTGACGAGATGCCGACACGGAACGTGGTGCTGACGGATCGCCAGGCGGAGATGATCGAGCGGCTCGTCCAATCGGGCCGCTACCAGAATGCCAGCGAGGTTCTGCGCGACGGCCTCCGCCTGCTGGAGCGGCGGGATGCCGAGGATGAAGCTCGGCTGACGGCGCTGCGGCAGGCCGCGAAGGCGGGGAGCGATGACCTTGACGCGGGGCGCTCTCACAGTTTCGCCACGGCCGATGCCTTGCGCATCCATTTGGCCAGGGTGGCCGAAGGCGCGGTCGGCAGAACCCGGTGAGGCCGCGGACCGATACTTCGTGCGCGCTGGCGATGTGCTCTTCCGCTCGCGCGGCGAGCGGAACACTGCTTCCGCTCTGGACGCCCGGTTCGTCGAGCCGGCGGTGGCGGTGCTGCCACTTCTTGTCCTGCGCCCGAAGCGTGATGTAGTGACGCCGGAATATCTGGCGTGGGCGATCAATCAGCCCGCCGCCCAGCGTCACTTCGACGAGACCGCTTATGGTGCGAGCATCCGCATGGTGCCCCGGTCGAGCCTCGATGATCTTGAGTTGGATATTCCCGACATCGCCGTCCAGGAAAAGATTGTCGCCATCGACGCCCTCGCCGAGCGCGAGCGCGAACTGAGCATTCTGGCCGCTGAAGGGCGACGACGGCTGGCCAGCATGATCCTCGCCGAACGAGCCAAATGCATGCGCCCCACCGCCGGGCGGGAAAGGACGACGAAATGACCGATCAACTCACGCAGCAACAGGTCAACCAGACGGCTTGGTCCGCATGCGACACCTTCCGTGGCGTCGTCGATGCCGGTCAGTACAAGGACTACATCCTGGTGATGTTGTTCCTGAAGTACATCTCGGACCACTGGAACGACCACGTCGAGACTTACCGCAAGCAGTATGGCGGCGACGAGGCCCGCATCCGCCGCCGGCTGGAGCGCGAACGCTTCTATGACCTGCACGAGCAGCGGAACGAGGCCAATATCGGCGAGCGGATCAACATCGCCCTGGAGAAGATCGAGGACTCCAACCGCGCCAAGCTGGAAGGCGTGTTCCGCAACATCGACTTCAATTCCGAAGCCAATCTGGGCCGCGTCAAGGACCGCAACCGCCGGCTCAAGAACATGCTGGAGGACTTCGCCAAGCCCGCCCTCGATCTGCGCCCGTCGCGGGTCACCGAGGACATCATCGGCGAATGCTACATCTATCTCATCTCGCGCTTCGCCTCCGACGCTGGCAAGAAGGCCGGAGAGTTCTACACTCCCGCCGCCGTGTCGCGCCTGCTGGCCAAGCTGGCCGCGCCGAAGCCGGGCGACACCATATGCGATCCGGCCTGCGGCTCCGGTTCGCTGCTGATCCGGGCGGCGGAAGAGGTCGGCTCGGACAACTTCGCCCTCTACGGCCAGGAGGTGAACGGTGCCACCTGGGCGCTGGCCCGGATGAACATGTTCCTGCACGCCAAGGACGCCGCCCGTATCGAATGGTGCGACACCATGAACAGCCCGGCGTTGGTTGAGGGCGACCACCTGATGAAATTCGACGTGGTGGTGGCCAATCCCCCTTTCAGCCTGGACAAGTGGGGGGCGGAGGACGCGCCCGCCGACCCGTTCAAGCGCTTCTGGCGCGGCATCCCACCCAAGTCCAGGGGTGATTACGGCTTCATCACCCACATGGTCGAGATCGCCAAGCGCCAGAGCGGTCGGGTGGCGGTGATCGTGCCCCATGGCGTGCTGTTCCAGGGCGGTGCCGAGGGCCGCATTCGCCAAGCGCTGATCGAGGAAAACCTGCTCGATGCCGTGGTGGGGCTGCCGGCCAATTTGTTCACCACCACCGGCATTCCGGTGGCGATCCTGGTCTTCGACCGCTCGCGTGAGCAAGGCGGGCCGAACGAGACGCGCCGCGACGTGCTGTTCATCGACGCAGCTAAGGAATTCACGCCGGGCAAGACCCAGAACGTGATGATTGATGCGCATATCGGCAAGATCCTGGACACCTACGCCAACCGGGCCGAGATCGACAAATACGCCCACCTGGCCAGCCCCGACGAGATCGCCGCGAACGACTTCAACCTCAACATTCCCCGCTATGTCGACACCTTCGAGCCGGAGGAGGAAATCGACGTCGCCGCCCTGCAAAAGGACATCGACCGGATCGAGGGCGAACTGGCCGAGGTGCGCGGCCGCATGGCGGGGTATCTGAAGGAACTGGGGATTGTCGTATGAGCAAGAAGCCCCCTCAGGCAGCGGCCACCGGCCTGACCATCCGCAACAGCACGGCGGAATTCCTGACCTTCACCGCCCAGGCGGGGGAGAATGGCATCGAGGTGCGCTATGAGAACGAGACCATCTGGCTGAGCCAGAAGCTGATGGCGGAATTGTTCGACGTCGAACGCTCGGTGATCACCAAGCACCTGAAAAACATATTCAGTGACAACGAGTTG
>JADGDA010000243.1 GCA_015228695.1 Alphaproteobacteria bacterium | reverse complement strand
GCCACTTGGTGAGGCGGCTGGCCGCGTCGGGGTGCTTGGTGCGGGTCGCCGGGCGCGATCCCGAGAAGGCGATGTTCCTGAAAACCTGCGGCGACGTCGGCCAGATCGTTCCGAAGGCCGCCGATCTGACCAACGCCGAGTCGGTGGCGGCGGCCATCGAGGGGGCGGATTGGGTCGTCAATCTGGTCGGAATCCTCTCCGAGCACGGACGGAGCACCTTTGAAACCATCCATGTGGAGGCGGTGCGCCAACTCGCCAAGCTGTGCCGGAAGGAGGGCGTCCATCGCCTCGTCCACGTCTCGGCCCTTGGCGCGAGCGAGATTGCCCCCTCCGTCTACGGGCGGTCGAAGGCCATGGGGGAAAAGGTGCTGCGGGATCATTTCCCCGACGCCGTCATCCTTCGTCCCAGCGTCGTTTTCGGCCCCGAGGATCGGTTCTTCAACATGTTCGCCGGGCTGGCCCGCGTCTCCCCGTGGCTTCCGGTCTTCACCAACGACCTGCTGCATGGCGGGGGCGCCCGGATGCAGCCGCTCTATGTGGGCGATCTTGCCGACGCCATCATGAAGGCTCTCGAGTCCGACGCCGTCGTGGGCAAGACCTTCGAACTGGGGGGACCCAGGGTCTATACCATGCAGGAGATCATGGAACTGACGAGCGCGACCATCCGCCGCAAGCGGTGGGTTCTGCGCATCCCGTTCTGGATCGGCCGGATCAAGGGCCGGATTCTCCAGCAGTTGCCCCACCCCTTCCTGACCGCCGATCAGGTTTCCTCGCTCACGGTGGACAACGTGGTCACGGGAAAGCTGCCCGGCTTCAAGGAGCTTGGCATCGAGCCCGACACGGTCGAGGCCATTCTGCCGACCTATCTGGACCGTTACCGGATTTTGCACCGGCACACGGCCCTGCGCGTCGTCTGATCCCACGGCGGGTGGACGCGGCCGTGGAGTGGACCCATCTGGACGGGATGAGCGTTTCCGGTTCCGGGGCGGTGGTCGTCCGCGTCGGCGGGGAGTGGGAGTCCTTTCCCTTCGGCGCCGCCTCCGGCGCTTCCGGCCTTTACCTGTCGCGCGACGAAGCCATCGCCGCCGCCGAACATGTGGCGGTCGGCGTTCATTGCTGCTCGGGCGAGGGGTCCGGGGAGTGCGGGTGATACCGGCGCGCGCAATGTTCGACACACCATCTAACGTGCGCGCCGGTATCAAGCGGCCATTGAGGCCGCGGCCAAGCGGCCGGACGGCCGCGCCCGGCGAGGGAAATACGACGAGCCGATTTATCGGCTCGGCGGTATGACGGGACACGGGGGAAACATGAAGCTGGTTTTGGGCCGGAGCGACGTCGAAATCCTCGAACGCACCCCCGTCTACAAGGGGTTCTTCCGCATCAACGCCTACCGGTTGCGCCACAAGCTGCATCAGGGCGGCTGGGGTCCGGAAATCGGCCGCGAGATGTTCGAGCGCGGCCATGCCGTGGCGGTGCTCCTCTATGACCCGGAGCGCGATGCTTTGGTGCTCATCGACCAGTTCCGCCTTGGCGCGTATGTGGCCGGGTGGACTCCCTGGCTGGTCGAGGTGGTGGCCGGAATCATCGAGGAGGGGGAAAGCCCCGAGGACGTCGCGCGCCGGGAGTCCCTGGAAGAGGCGGGCTGCGTCGTCACCGATCTTGTTCTCGCCCACACCTATCTGGTCAGTCCCGGCGGCGCTTCGGAAAGCGTCAGCGTCTATTGCGGCCGCATCGACGCCGAGGGGGTCGGCGGCATCCACGGTCTGGTCGAGGAGGGGGAGGATATCCGCGTCGTCCTCGTCCCGGCGGCGGAGGCCCTGGCGATGCTCGACAGCGGCGAACTGGTCAACAGCGCCGTCCTGATCGCCATGCAGTGGTTCGCCCTCAACCGCGAGAAGGTCCGCGCGCGGTGGCTGGGAACGGCCGGGTAGGGGGGGTCTTGATCCACCGGCGGCGGAGGGCTACTCTTCGGGCCGAGAGACCTTCCAGCGAGCGAGGGAACCATGAATTTCCGCGACGGATTCGCCGGCGCCATCGGCAAGACCCCCCTGATCCGCCTTAAATGGGCGTCCGAGCAGACCGGGTGCGACATCTTCGGCAAGGCGGAGTTCCTCAACCCCGGCGGGTCGGTGAAGGATCGCACCGCCCGTTTCCTCGTGGACGATGCCGAGCGGAGGGGTCTGCTGGAGCCCGGTGGGCTCATCGTCGAGGGAACCGCCGGGAATACCGGAATCGGCCTCACCCTTTTGGGCAACGCGCGCGGGTACAGGACCGTGATCGTCATGCCCGACACCCAGAGCGACGAGAAAAAGGACCTGCTGCGGCTGTGCGGCGCCGACTTGCGTCTGGTGCCGGCCGCGCCCTATGCCAATCCCAACAACTATGTGCGCTATTCCGAGCGTCTGGCCGCCGAGATGGGGGGATTTTGGGCCAATCAGTTCGACAACACGGCCAACAGCCACGGCCATCGGATGACCACCGGCCCCGAGCTGTGGGATCAACTGGACGGCAGGCTGGACGCCTTCGTCTGCGCAGTCGGCACCGGCGGCACCATCTCCGGGGTGGGGACGGCGTTGAAGGACCGGAACCCCTCGGTCCGGATTATCCTCGCCGATCCCATGGGCTCGGCCCTGTACGGCCACTATGTGGAGGGTAAGCTGGCCGCCGAGGGCGGCTCCATCACCGAGGGCATCGGCCAGGGGCGCATCACCCGCAATCTGGACGGGGCCCCCATCGACGGAGCGGTGCGGGTGACCGACGAGGAATGCCTGGACGTCCTGTTCAGCATGGTCAGGTACGACGGTCTCGTGCTCGGCGGCTCCACGGGCATCAACGTGGCGGCGGCCATGAGGATCGCCCGTACCCTTGGCCCCGGTCACCGGATCGCGACCGTTCTGTGCGACGGCGGCGCGCGCTATCAGAGCAAGCTGTTCAATCCGGAATTCCTCGCCGGGAAGAATCTGCCCGTTCCCGACTGGTTGTAGGACATGGATTACGCGAATCCCGACGGACTCGTGTCGACCGAGTGGCTGGAGCGGCATCTGGGCGAGCCCGGCGTCCGCGTGGTGGACGCCAGCTACTGGATGAAGAGCATGCAGCGCAATGCCCGCGAGGAATTCCTCGACTGCCGCATCCCCGGCGCCGTGTATTTCGACATCGACGAAATCTCCGACCACGACAGCGACATCCCGCACATGCTGCCCAAGCCGGAGGCGTTCGCCGAGGCGGTGGGCAGGCTCGGGCTCGGGGACGGCCACCGCGTCGTCGTCTACGACGGGGTCGGCGGGGGGAGTGCGGCGGCGCGGGTGTGGTGGATGTTCCGCATGTACGGGCACAAGGACGTGGCGGTTCTGGCCGGAGGGTTTCCCAAGTGGCTGCGCGAGCAGCGCGTGGTGGACGACCTGCCCCCCTCCGCTCCCGTTCCGGCGGTGTTCACGCCCCGGTTCGTTCCCTCCTTCCTGCGGGAATTGGACGACGTCGCCGCCGCCATGAAGACCCACGGCGAGCAGATCGTGGACGGTCGCAAGCCGGAGCGGTTTCACGGCGTCGCCCCCGATGCCGACCCGAACGTCCGGCAGGGGCACATTCCGGGTAGTCTCAATCTCCCGGTCGCCGAACTGGTCGATCCGCGCGAGTTGACCCTTCTTCCCGCCGACGCGATGAGGGAACGCTTCGAGAAGGCCGGAGTCGATCTCGGCAAGCCCGTCGTCAACACCTGCGGCGAGGGCATCACCTGTTGCCTTCTGACGCTGGGGCTCTATCTGCTCGGCAAGACCGACGTCGCCAACTATGACGGCTCCTGGTCCGAGTGGGCGG
>JADGDA010000242.1 GCA_015228695.1 Alphaproteobacteria bacterium | reverse complement strand
CGCCCTGGGGTTGGCTTTGGCGCTTCCTTTTCTGGGCCTCGGGTGCGTGGCCGGGGGCGCGGGGGCCGTTGTCGGGGAGTGCAAGCCCGTCGCCACGGCTCCCGAGGGAGGGGCTCCCGAAGGGCGGGCATTGGTCGAACAGGAATGCGGCAAGTGCCATTCCCTGAACCCCGGCGCGCCTTCGCTGAAGCTCGGACCCAACATCGCCCTGTCCTTCGGACGGCGGGCGGGCCAGCGTCAGGACTTCCCGCGCTATTCCGAGGCCATGAGGACGGCGGCGGCCAAGGGGTTGGTCTGGGACGAGACGACGCTCGACGCCTATATCGCCGACCCCGGAGCCTTCCTGAAATCGTTCTCCGGCCGTCCGGAGGCAAAGCACGGCATGTTCTTCAAGATGCCGGATGGAAACAAGAGAAAACGGGTTGTGACTTACCTGAAGTCAATGACAAGCTGCCAGGAAGCGGCTCCCCCCCCCTGAATCGGGACGCTTCATCCGATTTTTGCCATAATATGGGGGTATATCATGGGCAGGGGGGTTGCAAGATGGCTCAGTTTGTTGATGATGGAACCCCGTCGTACGTATTCGAAACCGCAAACCGCTTCGAGGAGACGTTCAATGAAGGCCACCACGTTCTTTGCCGTTGCTTTCGCCGCCGCCATCGCCGTTGGCAGCTCCGCCGCCCAGGCCGGTGACGCCGCTGCGGGGGAAAAGGTGTTCGCCCGCTGCAAGTCCTGCCACTCCGTCGGAAAGGGCGAGGCCCACCGAGTCGGTCCGAATCTGCACGGCGTCGTCGGCCGGAAGTGCGCCTCCACCGATTTCCCGCGCTATTCCGCCGGCCTGAAGGCCTGCGCCGCGAAGGGCGCCGCCTGGGATGCGGCGTCCCTGGGCGCCTACATTCCGGATGCGGCCGGCTATCTCGACAAGACCTATGGCGCCAAGGGCGCGGGCATGACGCCGCAGAAGCTGGACGCGACCCAACTCGCCGACGTGATCGCCTACCTCGAAAGCCTGAAGTAGGCTCGGGCGTTTCCCGACGGGGCGCCGCCGTCCACCCGGGCGGCGGCGTCTTTCTTTTTTCAGGAACTCCCCGTATCCTCGCCGCAGGGCGGGACGCGGGCGGGCGCGGGGCGCGGGGCATGGCCGGATTTTCCATTCCGACGATTGCGGGGGCGGTGATTCTGGCCCTGTTCATCCGGACCGCCGCCGCCGCTCCGGACGATGATGCCGCCCTGTGGGCCGAGATTCAGAACGCCACCGATCCCGCCCCCTATGAAAACTACCTCGCCCGTTTTCCCAACGGGGCCAACGCGCCGATGGCGCGGGCGCGGGTGGATGCCCTGATGACCCGTCAGGCCGGTCCCGGCGGCGGCGAGGGCGGGGAAGCGGGCGGGGCCCCGGCCTGTCCCCTGGAAGGAGACGCCGTGGCCGGGGAAAGGGAGGCCAAGGAATGCCGCCTGTGCCATGCGTTCGAGATCGGCCGGCCGTCCCGGTCCACCGGCCCCAACCTGTCCCGGGTTTTCGGCGCCAGGATCGCCTCGGTGGACGATTTCACGCTCTATTCCGCAGCCATGCTGGAGGTGAGCCGTCAGGGGCTCGTCTGGGATGGGGACACCCTGGATTCATACCTGAAGAGTCCGGGTGAGTTCCTGGCGAAACGCACGGGAACCCCGGAGCCTCTCCACAACATGTTCTACAGGTTGACCGACGTCACGAGGCGCGGTCAAGTGATCGCCTATATCCAATCTCTGGCGCGATGCCGCTGAACCGGAGTATGGTCCCCGGACCAAGCGTTCAGGGGCAAAGGACCAGACGATGACGGGAAAGACCGGTGTGATGCTATGCGGTCACGGCAGCCGCGACGTGGAGGCCGTCCGCGAGTTCGACGTCCTGGCCGCCCACCTCAAGGCCGGGCTGCCCGAGTTCGAGGTCGAGAGCGGCTACCTGGAATTCGCCCGCCCGATCATCCGCGACGGGCTGAACGCGCTGAAGGAGCGGGGGGTTTCGCGCATCGTCGCGATGCCGGGGATGCTGTTCGCCGCCGGTCACGTGAAAAACGACCTGCCCTGGGAAATCAACTCGTTCGCGACGGACAACAAGTCCCTGGACGTCCGTTACGGCCGCGACCTTGGCATCGACCCCCGGTTGTTGCGGGCGTCCCTGGAGCGGATCGAGAGCGCCGAATCCGGGGCCGCCGGTGTGGTCGGGCGCAAGGACACCCTGCTGCTGGTGGTGGGGCGCGGCACCAACGATCCCGACGCCAACTCCAACATCTCCAAGGTGGCGCGGATGCTGTGGGAAGGCATGGGCTTCGGCTGGGCGGCGGAGGCCTACTCCGGCGTCGCCCACCCCCGGGTGGATGAGGCCCTGGAGCGGGTCGCACCCATGGGTTTCAAGCGCATCATCGTTTTCCCCTATTTCCTGTTCACCGGCATCCTGGTCAAACGCATCTATTCCCAGACCGACGAGGTCGCGGCGCGCCATCCCGGCATCCAGTTCGTCAAGGCGCCCTACCTCAACGACCACCCCCTGGTGATCGAAAGTTTCATCCAGCGGATCGGCGAAACCCTGCGGGGGGAGCGCGCCATGAACTGCCAGCTCTGCAAATACCGGGAACAGGTCATCGGCTATGAGACCTCGGTCGGAGCGGCCCAGGCCGGACACCACCACCATGTGCGCGGAATCGGCACCGACGGCGACCATGGACATGATCACCACCATGGGCATTCCCACGATCACAGCCACTGAGGACACATGCCGCAAGTCTTCGACGCCTATATGATCATCGACTGGAGCGCCAGCGCCCAGCCCACCACGGGACCGAACAGCATCTGGGTCTGCTGTCTTGAGTGGGTCGATGGGACGCTGGTGCAACGGATGCTGTCCAATCCGGCGACGCGCCCGTTCGCGGAAGCCCAGATCGCCGACCTGATGAGCGACCTCGCCGCCCGCAACCGGGTTACCCTGGTCGGGTTCGACTTCGCCTTCGGCTATCCGGCGGGATTCGCGGCGCGGCTGCGGCCCGATCTTCCCGACTGGCGCGGGGTTTGGAAGGAACTCAAGGATCGCTTCGGCCACGATCAGGCGGCGGCCTCGAACCGGTTCACCCTCGCCGCCGAGATGAACCGCGCCCTGTCGGGGCGGGGCTTTCCGTTCTGGGGGTGCCCGGCGACCTTCCACGCCGAGTTCCTGCCCCACAACAAGCCCGACAGCCACGAATACGAACGTTCCGGCTTGGCCGAGAAGCGTCTGACCGAACTGCGCCTGCCCAAGACCCAACCGGTATGGAAGCTGTTCACGCCGGGGAGCGTCGGCAGCCAGACCCTGCTCGGCATCCCGCACCTGTTCACCCTGCGCACCCATCCATGGCTCGAAGGCTATACGCGGGTGTGGCCGTTCGAAACCGGGCTGGAGGTGCTGGAACGTCCCGGCCCCGAGGACTGGCGGCTGCTGCTCGCCGAAATCTACCCCAGCGTGGTGAGTCCCCTGATCCCGCCCAGCGCGGTCAAGGACGCGGTTCAGGTCAAGACCCTGGCCGAGCATTTTGCCCACCTCGACCGCGACGGCAGGCTTGCCCCCCTGTTCGCCGGCGATCCCGCCCTTACCGCCGCGGAGCGCAATCTGGTCGAGCGGGAAGAGGGCTGGATTCTGGGGGCGGAGCATTGCGCGACCCCTTCCATCCAGGCCTATGTCCGGGACCCGGACGAAATCTACCGCCTCTCCGCCGCCCGCATCCGCGCCGAGGCCGATCTGTTCGAGCTTCCCGCCGACCTCCATTCGACCGCGATCCGCATCGTTCACGCCTGCGGCATGCCGGACGTCGTTGCCGATCTCGCCTTTTC
>JADGDA010000241.1 GCA_015228695.1 Alphaproteobacteria bacterium | reverse complement strand
TATCTGGCGGCGGCGGGGTTGCAGGCGTACCTGGACCAGCTCGGGTTCCAGACCGTCGGTTACGGCTGCACCACCTGCATCGGCAATTCCGGCCCCCTGGCCGATTCCCTGGTCAAGGCCATCGACGCGGGCGAACTGGTGGTCGCCTCGGTGCTGTCCGGAAACCGCAACTTCGAGGGCCGGGTCAGCCCCCACACCAAGGCCAACTATCTGGCCTCGCCGCCGCTGGTGGTGGCCTATGCCCTGGCCGGATCGGTGGCGGTGGACCTGACGACGGAGCCCCTCGGCATCGGTTCGGACGGCAAGCCGGTGTACCTGAAGGACATCTGGCCCTCCACCGCCGATGTCCGCTCCGCGGTGGACAGGGCCTTGACCCCCGAGATGTTCAAAAGCCGCTACGCCAACGTGTTCGAGGGCCCGGAGGCATGGCGCAAGGTGAAAACCTCGGACCGCATGACCTATGACTGGGACGAGGTCTCCACCTACGTCAAGAATCCCCCCTATTTCGTCGGCATGGCGAAGGAGCCGGGGGCCATCGCCGACATCGCTGGGGCGCGGGTACTGGCCGTCCTGGGCGATTCCGTGACCACCGACCACATTTCCCCCGCCGGCTCGATCAAGAAGAACGGCCCGGCCGGCGCCTATCTGATGGAAAAGGGCGTGACGCCGGAGGATTTCAATTCCTACGGCGCCCGGCGCGGCAACCATGAAGTCATGATGCGCGGCACCTTCGCCAATATCCGCATCCGCAACGAGATGGTTCCCGGCGTGGAAGGCGGCGTCACCCGCCATCTGCCCTCGGGGGAACGGATGTCCATCTACGACGCGGCGATGAAATACCAGGGCGAGGGTGTGCCCCTGATCGTGGTCGCGGGCAAGGAATACGGCACCGGCTCCTCCCGCGACTGGGCCGCGAAGGGACCGGCGCTGCTGGGGGTGAAGGCTGCGATCGCGGAGAGTTTCGAGCGCATCCATCGCTCCAACCTGATCGGAATGGGCGTTCTGCCCTTGCAGTTCAAGCCGGGGCAGGACCGCAAGACCCTGAAACTGGACGGTTCCGAGGTGTTCGACATCCGCGGGCTCGCGGGCCTGAAGCCCTTGCAGGAGATGACCGTGACCCTGCGCCGGGCGGACGGAGCGGAGGAACCTTTGAGCCTCCTGTGTCGGATCGACACCCTGGACGAGGTCGAGTATTACCGCCATGGGGGGATTCTGCACTACGTGCTGCGGAATCTGATCAAGGAGGGGTAATCTACTAGTAGATAGGTAGGGTTCGGCCGTGTCCCACGCCGACTTCGTCCACCTGCGCGTCCATACCGCCTACTCGCTGTCCGAGGGCGCGATTACGGTCAAGGGACTGGTCAAGCTGTGCCAGGCCCAGCGGATGCCGGCGGTGGGCCTTGCCGACACCAACAACCTGTTCGGGGCCCTGGAATTCTCCGTCGCTTGCGCCGAGGCGGGGGTGCAGCCTCTGATCGGCTGCCAGTTGGCCGTGCGCCGCGAGGAGGGGGAGGAGAGACGGATCGGCCAGCGCGACGGGCGGCTGCCGCCTCCCGACCCGGTGGTTCTCCTGGCGCAGAACGCCACCGGCTATGCCCATCTTCTGAAGCTGGTCAGCAAGGCCTTTTTGAGCAGCGGCGACGAGCCTCCCCAGGTCTCGCTCGACGACCTCGCCGTCTGGGCGGACGGTCTGCTGCTGCTGACCGGGGGGGCCGCCGGACCGGTCGGGAGGCTTCTCGCCGAGGGGGCGCGGGAGAAGGCCGAATCGCTTCTCCGCCGTCTCGCCGAGGCGTTTCCGGGACGGACCTATGTCGAGTTGATGCGCCACGGCCTCGACGTGGAGGACCGCATCGAGGCTCCCCTGGTGGATTTGGCCTATCGTCTGGACCTGCCCCTGGTCGCCACCAACGAGCCGTTCTTTGCCGACGCCGGCATGTACGAGGCCCATGACGCCCTGCTCTGCATCGCCGAGGGGACCTATGTGTCCCAGACCGACCGCCGCCGCCTCACCCCCGAACACCGGTTCAAGTCGGCGGAGGAGATGCGCGCCCTGTTCGCCGATCTGCCGGAGGCGGTGGACAATACCCTGGTCGTCGCCCGCCGTTGCGCCTTCAAGGTCGAGAAACACACCCCCATCCTGCCGCCGTACCACACCCGGAGCGGACGCAGCGAGGCGGAGGAGTTGCGCGAACTGTCGCGGGAAGGGCTTGAAAAGCGGCTTGCCGTTCACGTGTTCAAGGAGGGCGCGACCGACCACGACCGGGACCATGCCGCAAGGCTCTATCGCGAACGCCTCGATTACGAGTTGAAGGTGATCGAGCAGATGGGCTTTCCCGGCTACTTCCTGATCGTTGCCGACTTCATCCAATGGGCGAAGGGGCAGGGGATTCCGGTCGGGCCGGGGCGCGGCTCGGGCGCCGGTTCGGCGGTGGCGTGGGCGCTGGGCATCACCGACCTGGACCCCCTGCGGTTCGGGCTGCTGTTCGAACGCTTCCTCAACCCCGAACGGGTGAGCATGCCCGACTTCGACGTCGATTTCTGCCAGGACCGCCGGGAAGAGGTGATCCGCTATGTCCAGCGGAAATACGGCTACATGAACGTGGCCCAGATCATCACCTTCGGAAAGCTCCAGGCGCGGGCGGCGCTGCGGGACGTCGGGCGGGTACTGCAAATGCCCTATGGCCAGGTGGACCGCATCAGCAAGCTGGTGCCCAACGGGTCTCCCGCCGCCCCGATCACGATCAAGGACGCTCTGGCCTCCGAACCCCGGCTCCGCGACATGCGCGACGGCGAGGAGGTGGTGCGGCAGATGCTCGACATCGCGATGAAGCTGGAAGGGCTTTATCGCCATGCCTCGACCCACGCCGCGGGAGTGGTGATCGGCGACCGCTCCCTCGATGAACTGGTGCCCCTCTACCGCGATCCGCGCTCGGAGATGCCGGTGACCCAGTTCAACATGAAGTGGGTGGAAAGCGCCGGACTGGTCAAGTTCGACTTCCTCGGTCTCAAGACCCTGACCGTGCTCGCCCGCGCCGTGGATCTGGTCGAGCGGACGACCGGCGCGCGCATCGATCTTTCCGCCCTTCCCCTCGACGACAGGCCGACCTTCGAGATGCTGGGGCACGGCGACACCAGCGGGATCTTCCAACTGGAAAGCACCGGCATGCGCGACGTGGTCCGCAGCATGAAGCCGGACACCCTGGAGGAGATCATCGCCATCGTCGCCCTCTACCGTCCCGGCCCGATGGACAACATCCCGAGCTACATCAAGCGCAAGCACGGACAGGAGGCGATCGACTATCTGTATCCGACCCTGAAGCCGATCCTGGAGGAGACCTTCGGCATCATCGTCTATCAGGAACAGGTGATGCAGATCGCCCAGGAACTGTCCGGTTACTCCCTGGGCGGCGCCGACCTCCTGCGGCGGGCCATGGGCAAGAAAATCAGGTCGGAGATGGAGGACCAGCGCAAGGTCTTCGTGGATGGCGCGGTGGCCAAGGGGGTGGAGCCCCACAAGGCCTCCGACGTGTTCGATCTGGTGGCCAAGTTCGCCGAGTACGGGTTCAACAAGTCCCACGCGGCGGCCTATGCGGTGGTGGCCTATCAGACCGCCTATCTGAAGGCCAATCATCCGGTCGAGTTCATGGCCGCGTCCATGACCCTCGACATGCACAATACTGATAAGCTTGGACTGTTTCGTCAGGAATTGGAACGGCTTGTGATTAAACTCCTTCCTCCCGACATCAACAAATCCGAGGCGGTGTTCGGGGTCGAGGGCAAGGCCGTCCGCTATGCCCTGGGCGCCATCCGCAATGTGGGCGCGGCGGCCATGGAAGACCTAGTCCG
>JADGDA010000240.1 GCA_015228695.1 Alphaproteobacteria bacterium | reverse complement strand
CCGGCAAGCCCATGCGCCATGTGGTGCGGGGGGTCGGCGCCCGATTCGAGCGTTACTACGACCGCCCCTGGCGGACGGGCGAGGAACGGCGCAGCACGCTGGTGGTGATCGGGCTCAAGGGATTGGACCGGGGTGGGATCACCCGGGCCCTGACCGCCTGAGCCCCCGTGCATCTCCTCGCCGCCACCCCCGGAGCCATCGCCGACGGATCGGAAGCCGTCGACCTGGGACAGACTCCGGGCGATATCGTGGTTTTGTCGGCGGCGGACTCGGAGTTGGCCTGTCTGGCCGCGGCCCGCGCCCGGCTTTGGAGCGGGGAGGACGGCCTCTCCCTCCGTCTCGCCAATCTGATGCATCTCGGCCATCCCTTTTCGGTGGACCGCTATGTGGATCAGGTGATCGGAAAGGCCCGGCTGGTGGTCGTCCGTCTCCTGGGCGGCCGTGGGTATTGGCCCTATGGGGTCGAGCAAGTGCATGCCGTCTGCCGGGAACGGGGGATCGCCCTGGCCCTTCTCCCCGGCGACGACGTTCCGGACGCCGATCTGTTCTCCCTGTCCACCCTGGGGCTGGAGACCGTGCACCGGCTGTGGTCCTACTGCGTCCATGGCGGGATCGCCAACGCCGAGCAATTCCTGCGATTCTCCGCGTCCCTTCTCGGAAGCCCCCTGCCGTGGCTGGAACCCGCTCCGTTGCCCCCGGCGGGTCTGTATCCCGGCGGAACCCTGGACGACTTGAGAGCGGAATGGGCCGCCGGGGCTCCGGTGGCGGCCGTCGTCTTTTACCGCGCCCTGGTCCAGGCCGGAAACACGGCGGTCGTCGACTCGGTGATCGAGTCCCTCCGCCGTCACGGTCTCAATCCCCTGCCCGTCCACGTCACCAGCCTGAAGGACCCGTTGGCGGCGGCCATCCTGTCCGAGGTCCTGAGTCAGGCTCCCCCCGACGTGATTCTGAACGCCACCGGATTCGCCGTTTCCCCCCCGGGGGGCGAGCCCAGGGATTCGCCGTTCGCCCCGTCCGACTGCCCGGTCCTGCAAATGATCTTTGCCGGATCGTCGGAGGAGGCGTGGCGGGGCGGGAGCAACGGCCTCGCCGCCCGCGACATCGCGATGAACGTGGCCTTGCCGGAGGTGGACGGACGCATCGTGGCCCGCGCCGTCTCGTTCAAGGGATCGGCCCTCCGCGACGAGGCGACGCAGACCGACATCGTCGTCTACCGCCCGGTCCCGGACCGGATCGATTTCACCGCCGCCCTTGCCGCCAACTGGGCGCGGCTGCGCCGGACCCCCGCCGCCGACCGCCGGGTCGTCCTGGTGCTCGCCAATTATCCGAATCGGGACGGACGCATCGGCAACGGGGTGGGCCTGGACACCCCCGAGGCGACGGCGGGCGTTCTGCACGTCCTCCGGGAGCATGGCTACCGGGTGGAGAACGCCCCCGCCGACGGCGCCGCCCTGATCGCCCGGATGCTGGAGGCCCCCACCAACAACCAAGCCGCCGCTTGCGGCCGGTTGGCGGAGGAGACTTTGTCCCTGGACCAGTACCGCGCCTTCCTGGCCCGCCAGCCGAAAGCCGTGGTCCGGGCGGTTTACAAGCGGTGGGGGGCGCCGGAGCGGGACCCGTTCTTCCGCTGCAACGGCCGGTTCGCCCTTCCCGTCGTGCGGTTCGGAAACGTCGCGGTCGCGGTCCAGCCCGCGCGGGGCTACAACATCGATCCCGCCACCTCCTACCACGATCCGGCCCTGACGCCTCCCCATGGCTATCTGGCCTTTTACGCCTGGGCCCGGGAGGATTTTTCCGCCCATGCCCTTGTGCATATGGGTAAGCACGGCAACTTGGAGTGGCTTCCAGGTAAATCCCTCGCTCTTTCGGCTGACTGTTTCCCGGAGGCGGCCCTGGGTCCCCTGCCCAATCTGTACCCGTTCATCGTCAACGATCCGGGAGAGGGCACCCAGGCCAAGCGGCGGGCCCAGGCGGTGATCGTCGATCATCTGACTCCCCCCCTGACCCGGGCGGAAAGCTATGGGCCGTTGCGTGATCTGGAACAACTGGTGGATGAATATTTCGAGGCCGCCGGAGTCGACCCGCGCCGTCTCGCGGTCCTGCGGGAAGACATTCTCGACCTCGGGCGCGTGACCGGGCTCGACCGGGATTGCGGCGTGGAGTCCGGCGACGATCCCGAACAGGCCCTGGCCAAGATCGACAACCACCTCTGCGAATTGAAGGAAATGCAGATCCGGGACGGGCTGCACATCTTCGGGCGGGCTCCGGCGGGCGATCAACTGACCGATCTCCTGGTGGCCCTGGCGCGGACCCCGCGCGGCAACGGGGCGGGGGATGCCTCGCTGATCCGGGCGCTGGCCCAGGACCTGGGGCTGGCTTTCGATCCCCTGGACTGTGTCTTCGCCGAACCCTGGACGGGCGCCCGCCCGTTCATCCTGGCCGTCGGCCCGCCCTGGCGGACCCATGGCGATACCGTGGAGCGGCTGGAACTTCTGGCCCGCGCCCTGGTGGGCGGCGCGGTCGCGTGCGCGGCGGACTGGACCCGCGCCGCCGCCGTCCTTGACTGGATCGACCGGACCCTGCGCCCCCGGGTGGCCGCCTGCGGAGAGGCGGAAATGGCGGGTTTGCTGACCGGACTCGACGGCCGCTTCGTCGTCCCCGGCCCCTCCGGGGCGCCGACCCGGGGGCGGCCGGACGTCTTGCCGACCGGGCGTAATTTCTATTCGGTCGACCCCCGGACCGTACCGACTCCGGCGGCCTGGACCCTTGGATGGAAGTCGGCGACACTGCTGCTCGAACGCCACTTGCAGGACAACGGGGACTGGCCGAGGTCCATCGCCGTGACCGCCTGGGGCACCTCGAACATGCGCACCGGAGGCGACGACATCGCCCAGGCGCTGGCGCTGATGGGCGTGCGTCCCACCTGGGACGCGGCGTCGCGGCGGGTCACGGGGTTTGAAATCCTGCCCCAGTCGGTCCTTGACCGGCCCAGGGTGGACGTCACCCTGCGGGTCTCCGGCTTTTTCCGGGACGCTTTTCCCGGTCTGATCGATCTGTTTGATTCCGCCTCCCGCGCCGTCGCCGCCCTGGACGAGGACGACGCCCTCAACCCCCTCGCCGCCCATACGCGGGACGAGGCCGGAACGTTGGCCGAAACCGGTCTGGACCCCGAAGCCGCGCGCCACCGCGCCGGTTATCGGGTGTTCGGGTCCATGCCCGGAGCCTATGGCGCGGGTCTTCAGGCCCTGATCGACGAAAAGGGCTGGGACACCGACGCCGAGCTTGGCCGGGCCTACGTCGCCTGGGGGGGATATGCCTATGGCGCGGGCGAGCCGGGCCGCGCGGAACACGGGCTGTTCGAGGCCCGCCTGCGCCGAGTCGACGCGGTGATTCAGAACCAGGACAACCGCGAACACGATTTGCTGGACTCCGACGACTATTACCAGTTCGAGGGCGGGATGACCGCCGCCGTGCGCACCCTGTCCGGACGGCAGCCGACGGTCTATCACCCGGACCACTCCCGCCCCGAGCAACCCCGCATCCGCACCCTCGGCGAAGAGATGGCCCGGGTCGTCCGCGCGCGCGCGGCCAATCCGAAGTGGATTGCAGGCGTCATGCGTCACGGCTACAAGGGCGCGTTCGAGATGGCCGCCACCGTGGATTATCTGTTCGCCTTCGCCGCCACGGCCCGGTGTGTCGGAAATCACCATTTCGACGCTGTTTTCGACGCTTATCTGGGGGATGAGCGGGTGCGGGAGTTCCTTCGCGAGTCCAATCCGGCCGCGTTGAAGGAAATGTCCGACCGCTTTCAGGAAGCGCTCGACCGTGGGCTGTGGACGCCGAGGGG
>JADGDA010000023.1 GCA_015228695.1 Alphaproteobacteria bacterium | reverse complement strand
CGTTGCACTCATGCTCGGGCTCACTCCTTCGCGGGAGCTTCCTTGGCCGCGGCGTCCTTCTTGCGGGGCACCTTCTTCGGATCGGCGATGAGGGCCCGGTAGATTTCAACCCGGTCCCCATCCTCCAACACCGTGTCCGGTTTCACCGCCTTGCCGAAAACTCCGGTCTTGTTCTGCTCCAGATTGATTTCCGGGAACTGCTTCATGACTCCCGACGCCTCGATGGCCTGGGCCACCGTGGCTCCCTCGGGAACGTCGACGGACAGCCACGCATGGCGGTTCCGAGTAGCGTAGACGACGCCAACCTTCATTCTTCCCCGCTCCCTATCACACGCCATGTCCGGCGGGGCCATCCGCCAGGGGCTTCCCCGCCCGGATATCGAGGATGCGCTTGCCCGCCACCAGAATCCCGGTGACCAGGAACCCACCGGGAGGCAGAATGGCGACCAGGAACCCGGCATCGATGGGCAGAGCCTTCATCTCCAGGAACTTGAAGGCCGGCCCCAACAGCAGGGATGCGTCGGCGAACAGGGTTCCCTGCCCCAGGACCTCGCGCACGGCGCCGATCGCCGTCAGGGCGAGGGTGAACCCGGCCCCCATGAACAGGCCGTCCATGAACGACGGCATCACCGGCTCCCGCGAGGCGAAGACCTCCAGGCGCCCGAGGGGCAGACAGTTGGAAACGATCAAGGGAATGAACAGGCCCAGAACCTTGTACAGCTCATGCATCCAGGCATTGCAGGCCAGATCGACCACGGTGACCCAGAAGGCGACGATCAGAATATAGACCGGGATGCGCACCTCATGGGTGATATACCCCCGGAAGATAGCGACCAGCAGATTGGAAAGCGCCATCACCAGCAGCGTCGCCAGTCCCATCCCGAGGCCATTGGTCGCCGTCCCCGTCATGGCCATGGTCGGGCACATCCCCAACATCTGGCAGAGGACCCCGTTATTGTCCCAAAGACCGTCGCGGACGATGGTCCGATAACTCGTCGTCATTTGCGTGCCTCCAGCATCTGGGCCTTATTGGCGGCGAAAAATTCGAGACCGTTACGGATCGCGCCGACCACGGCGCGGGGCGTGATGGTGGCGCCCGAGAACTGGTCGAACTGACCGCCGTCCTTCTTCACCTTCCACTTGTCCACCGGGGGATTCCCCAGGGAGAGGCCGGTAAAGCGGAGGATCCAGTCGCTCTTCTTCTCGTCGATCTTGTCGCCGAGGCCGGGGGTCTCCTTGAACATGGCCACGCGCACGCCCAGGATACGGCCCTCGGGGTCCACACCCATCATCAGCCGGATCGGTCCGGCGTACCCCGATCCCTGGATCGGGAAAGCGACTCCGGTCACCTTGCCGCCCTTGGTGGCGCGATAGACGGTCAGATCCTTCCCATCATCGCCCTTCAGGACGACCTTGTCCTCGGCGGGGATATTGTCGTGGATGGCGAGGGGAATCACCTTCGCCAGCGACGCCTGCATATCCTCGAACTGACGCAGCTTGATATCCTCCCGGGTGACGAGATCAAGCGAGGCGATCAGGATCCCGAACCCGAAGCAGAAGACACCCAGGATGAAGGCATGAACATAGGTGGGGCGATGCAGACTCATGGCTTCCTCGTCATCTCAAGGGGCTCGCCCTTGCGGGTCCGGCCAAAGGTACGCGGACGGATCTTGCTGTCGATGATCGGCGTCACCGAGTTCATCAGCAGCACCGCAAAGGCCATCCCTTCGGGATAGCCGGCAAAGGTTCGAATGACCCAGGTCAGGAAGCCCACTCCGATCCCGAACACGATCTGCCCCTGCTTGGACACCGGCGACGTGACGTAATCGGTGGCGATGAAGAACGCCCCCAGCATGGACGCCCCCGCCGTCAGATGGAACAGGCCGCTGGCGAAACGGTCGGGATTGATGGCGTTGAACAGGGTGCCCAACACCAAAATCGTTCCCAGCACCGCCACCGGGATGTGCCAGGAGATGACGCGCCGCGCCAGAAGGAACAGCCCCCCCGCCAGCACCAGAACCTGGGAGGTCTCGCCGAAGCTTCCGGGGTGGAAGCCGAACAGGGTGTCCATCAGGTTCGGAGTCTGCGCCATCGAGGCGGACACCGTGATGCCTCGGGACAGCTCGGTCTTGATGAAGCCCATCGCGGAGGCCGAACTGAGCGTGTCCATGTCCACGAGGCCGAAGAAGATGCTCAGGCTCTCGGCGAACCCGGGGGCGCCGTCGGAGAACAGCGGCTTGGGCGCGACAAAAAGGGTCATCTGCACCGGGAACGACACCAGAAGCGCCACGCGGGCGATCATCGCCGGATTGAAAACGTTCTGACCCAATCCGCCGTAGAGATGCTTCGCCAGCCAGATGGCGCAGATGGCGCCGATCAGGGGAATCCACCACGGCGCCCAGGGCGGCAGGGACATCGCCATCAGCCAGCCGGTCAGCACCGCCGAACCATCGGCGATAACCGGCTGGATCGGTTTGCCTTGTCCCCACATGCACAGGGCCTCGATCCCGACGCAGGAGGCGATGGAAAACAGGAACATGAACAGGGCCGGCCATCCGAACAGCCAGATATTGAACAAGGTCGCCGGCAGCAGGGCTACCAGCACCAGCGTCATCGTCTTCTGTACGCTGTTGGGCGCGTGACCGAAGGGACCGCTTTTGTCAGTAGAAAGGATCATGTGCTGGCCTTGCCTTCTGCGGGAGTTTCTGACTGGGCCTTGCGCGCCGCCGCCGCCGCGGCCGCAACGCGCTTGGCCTCGGCAAGCTTCTCAAGCCGGGCGTTGCGCGCCTCGGCCAGGGTTTTGGTCTGATCGTTCTTGCGTTTCTCGCGGTCCAGGGCGTTGAGGCGGCCCTTCGCATAGTTGAAATAGTGAACCAGGGGAATATGCGACGGACAGATGTACGAGCAGCTCCCGCACGACACGCAGTCCATCACGCCGGACTTGGCGGCCTCTTCGAGCTTTTCCTTGCGGATGAAGGACGCCATTTCCACCGGGACCAAACCGCAGGGGCAGATGGTCACGCACGTCCCGCAACGGATACAGGGACTCGACGGCCGCTCATTAACCTCCGCCTCGGTCAGGGCGAGGATGCCCGAGGTCCCCTTGACCACCGGAACGTCCAGCGACGGCAAGGGCTGCCCCATCATTGGCCCGCCGCTGACGAGCCGCTTCGGCGACCCGACCAGCCCGCCGCAAAAGGCAACCACTTCCGAAACGAGGGCGCCCAAGGGCACGTCGATGTTCTTGGGCTGGGCGATCCCGGCGCCGCTGACGGCGATCACCCGCGACAGCAACGGACGTCCGAACCGGATCGCGTGATGCACCGCGCGGGCGGTGGCGACATTGTGAACGACCACGCCGATGTCGGCGGTCAGCTTGCGGGCCGGAGTCTCAAGCCCGGTGATGGCCTGGGTCAGATGCTTTTCCGAGCCCATGGGATACTGGACGGGAACCGACACGACCTCGACGTTGGGGAATGCCTTGGCCGCCTGGGTCATCTTGTCCACGGCGGCGGGCTTGTTCTGCTCGATGGCGACCACGATCTTCGGCGTGCCGAGGGCATGGGCCATGATGCGCGCGCCGTCGATCACCTCGTCGGCGTATTCGCGCATGACACGGTCATCGCAGGTCAGATAGGGCTCGCACTCCGCACCGTTGAGCAGCAGGGTTTCCAGCTTGTTGCGGGTGCCGAGGGTCAGCTTGACGGCCGAGGGGAAGGCGGCCCCGCCCAGCCCGACGATGCCGGCGGCGCCCACCCGGTCGGAAATTTCCTTTCCCGGAACGGCGAAGGGATCGGCGAGGGGCGCGGGCAGAGAGGCCCACTCATCCTTGCCGTCGGGCTCCAGGACGATCGTCGGCTGGCTCAGGCCGGACGGATGGGGAGCGGAGTACTCGGCGATGTCCACGATCCGCCCCGACGTCGGAGCATGAACCGGGGCGGAAATGACGCCCTGGGGACGCGCCAAGATCTGTCCCTTCTTGACGAGGTCCCCGACCTCGACCAAAGGCAGGGCCGCGGCCCCCGCATGCTGCTGGAGGGGAAGGTAAAGCCTCCCCGGCATCGGAAGGGCGACGATCGGCCTTTCGGCGCTCAATTCCTTGCGGTAATCCGGGTGGATCCCGCCGCGAATGGCGAACAGCTTCATCGAGGTGCCCTCAGTTCAGATGACCCGAAGCGGGATTGTGCCAATGCCAGGAAGCCACGGTCGGCGCGAACGGAACCATCTGGATGGCTTCGGTCGGACAGACCTGCGAGCACTTGGCGCAGCCGTGGCAGAGGTCGGTGAGAATGGTGTGCATCTGCTTCGTCGCACCGACGATGGCGTCCACGGAACACTCGGGCAGACAGCGGGCACAGCCGACGCACAGTTCCTCGTTGATCAGGGCGTACTCGGGCTCCTTCTCCACATGGTCCTCCATGTCGAGGGGAACGCCCAGCCGCTTGGCGAGGGCCTCCGCGACCGCCTTGCCACCCGGAATGCACAGGGTCGGCTTGGCCTCCCCCTTGGCCAGGGCCTGGGCCGCCGGAGTGCAGCCGACGTAACCGCACTGCCCGCATTGCGAACCGGGCAGAATGGCGGCCAATTCCAGTTCCAGGGGATCTTCCTCGACGTGCAGATACCGCGCTGCGGCGCCGAGAACCGTTCCCAGGGCGGCCCCAATGACCGCGAGACTGCTGACGGCGATGATCATGCGGGGGTCCTCCTAGTGAGAGCCGGTGCTGATGCCGGAAAAGCCCATGAAGGCCAGGGCAAGCAACCCGGCCGTGATGAAGCCGATCGGGGGACCGGCCATCAGGCGCGACACGTCCGCCAGGGCGAGCCGCTCGCGCAGCCCGGCGAACAACACCATGACGAGGCTGTAGCCGACGGACGAGGCGAAGGCGAACAGCAGACTGTTCAGGAACCCGTGCTTACTCTCCATGTTCAGGAGCGAGACCCCCAGCACGGCGCAGTTGGTGGTGATCAGCGGCAGATAGACGCCCAGCATGCGGAACATGACCGGCGAAATCTTCTTCACCGACGCCTCGGTGAACTGCACTGCGGCAGCGATGACGAGAATGAAGGTGATGGTCCGCAGATAGGCCAGATCGTAGGGCTCCAGCAGGAACTTTTCCAGGGCCCAGTCCCCGACCGCGGACACGGTGATCACGAAGGTGGTCGCCATGCCCATGCCGATGGCGGTGTCGATCTTGGTGGTGACGCCCATGAACGAGCACAAGCCGAGGAACCGGGCCAACACGATATTGTTGACCAGGATGGCTCCCACCATGAGCAGCAACATATCCTGCATTTACTCCGCCCCCCCGGTCACCGCTTCGAATTCAACCCGCATGACAATCCTCGACAAGTCCTTCGTTGTAGGCCCGGCGGAGAAAACGGGGCGACAGATCGCCCCGCCTTGAAAGACGCCCCGCCCGCACACGGGCCAGCAGCATCCCCACGCCCAGCCCGACCACCGCTCCCAGCGCGGCGACGCCGTCGCTTCCCGTCATCATCTGCCCGGCCACGGCGGCGACCAGCATCACCACCAGCGGCACGAGGTAGGCGGCCAGGGACGCCTGCAACAGGGAGTCCTCATAGGTGCCGACCACGACCCGTTCCCCGACCGTCAACCCGACCGTGTTTTCGAGGGGAAACGTCCTCGCATCCGACCGGCTGCCGAAGATGCTCTTGGTCCCGCACAGCCCGGAGGACTTGCACCCGCCGCAGGCGCTCATCATCTCAGGCTCCAGCCACGCCGTGGACCCCTTGACGGAAACCACGCGGGCAAAGCCCTCCAGCATGGTCCGGGAGGCCGGCTCGTCGTAACTGGCGTCGTCGTGTTCCATGGGCCTCAGGCTTCCACCGTCGAAACCACACCCTCCGGCGTCACATAGATAGCCTTCAGGCCACCCGCCGCCGAAAGAATGGACCGGCGCCGCTCCGGCGGAGCCAGGAGCATGGCGGTGGACAGGCCGTCCGCCTTCGTCGCCGTGTCGGCAATGACCGAAACCCCCAGCATGGCGGGAACGGTGCGCCCGGTACGGGGATCGATCAGATGGGAGAACTTGCCGTCGGCATCAAACAGAGTGCCATAACCACCAGAGGTCGCGACGCACTTGTCCACCACATCGATCTCGGTGATCGCGCGGGCCGGGTCCGCCGGGTTGGCGATTCCGATCCGCCACGCCGAACCGTCGGGCTTGGTGGACAGTGCGCGGGGCTCGCCCATGTCCACCAGCATGTTCTCGAAGCCATGCCCGCGCAGCACGGCGGTCACCCGGTCGGTGATATACCCCTGGGCGCCGCTGTTGAGGGTCAGGGCCATGCCGGGCCGGGCGAAGGACACCCGGGCGCCGTCGATCCCGATCCCGCGCCAGTTCACCAGTTCCAAGGCCGCCGCGACGTCGGCCCCGGAGGGACCGGCCGGGTCGGCGGAAGCGGCGGTGAAATGGCGGAAATAAAGCTGCCAGACGGGCTGAACCGTCGGGTCGTAGAGACCGTCGCTCACCGCCGCCAGTTCCAGGGCGCGGGTCAGCATCTCGATGAACTCGGGAGGCGCGTCGTTCAGGGCGCCGTCGCGGTTCAAGGCCGAAAGCGCCGAGTCGGGACGATAAATGCTGAAGATATTCTCCAGCCGCGCCAGCTCGGCGAGCCCGGCGTCGATGGCCGCGCGCGCCTTCGCCTCGTCGTGATGGTAAAGCTGAATGGCGGACGGCGCGCCGAGGGTGGTCCCCTCCCAGCGCACAACGCGGGCCTGGGCGTCCCGGACCTTGAGAAGCAACGGAAGGCCGGCGGCGGCGGCAAGCACCGTGATGGCGCGGCGGCGAGTCAACAAAGCGGTCATTCGGCGGCGTCCCCTACCATTTCCCACACAAAACCTCCTCGCCACGCAACGACCCGGCGTGCCCGCGAAGACTTGCGCCCTCTTTGTTGCGCCGCAGCAAAACCCACGGCACACAGACGGCTGCCCAGATAGTAGTGTGCCGATTGACCGCTATCAAGCCCTCCCTTCGCTCCCGAAAAAAAAGGCTCCTCGACGCGGTGAATGGAATTGTCCCCCTTTTCCGTCAGCGTGACACCGTGCCGCGTCGAGGAGCCCTATTTCTCACCCGCCTCAGGTGAATGGCCCGTCACCGCCCCTCCCCAGGAACGTTCGGGAAGGGCCTCATGGATCGAGGTGGATTTCGCCGATGTTCTCCAGAAATCCCTCGGCAAGGCGGAGATTGATGTTCACCAGGGCGTCGATGGCCGCGTCGGTGATCGACAGTCCGTGCTTGAAGGTGAGGTCGGAGACGAAGTGGGAGAGTTGGACAAGATTTTCCTTGGCCTCGTCGGGCAGATTATAGTCGGGGCGGCGGGCGATGGTGCGGATCGCCACCCAAAGCTGAAGGTTGTTGTCCAGGGCGATGACCATTCCCTGTTTGTCGTCACGGTTCATCTTGGCCTGATCCAGAAGAAGCGCGGCCTTTACAAGGGCCGAGGCCTTGGCCTCGGCAATGGATACGTTGTCCTGGTCGGTGGCGTTTTCCATGATCCACTTTTCCTCCGGTCGATTCGGCGACACCACCTGACCAAGGGGGGCGCCGCCCAAGGGGCGGTCTTGACAGGAGCCCACGTTTGCGGAAGCCTTGCCGCCGGGGCTTGGGGGAAATCTTAGATCATGTTGCAGCGCATGGCTATCATCGGCGCGGGCGCCTGGGGCTCGGCGCTGGCCATCACCGCGCGGCGGGCCGGGCGCGACGTGGTTCTGTGGGCGCACGGGGCGGATACGGCGGAGGCGATCGAGAGCCGCCGCGAGAGTCCCTATCTGCCCGGCGCGCCCCTGGAAGCGGGAATCCGCGTGACGTCCGATCCGTCCGAGGTCGCCGGGGCGGACGCCGTGTTGCTGGTGGCTCCGGCCCAGAAATTGCGCGAGGTCTGTCTGCGCCTCGCTCCCCATTGGCGGCCGGGCGTGGCGGCGGTCATCTGCTCCAAGGGAATCGAGCGCCGGAGCAGTGCCCTGATGAGCGAGGTGGTTTCGGCCACCCTCCCCTCGGCCGGACTGGCGGTGCTGTCGGGACCGAGCTTCGCCGCCGAGGTGGCGCGGGGGTTGCCGGCGGCGGTCACCCTGGCCTGTGCCGACCCGGTTCTCGGGCGGAGGCTGGTGCGGGCCCTCGGCACGGCGGCCTTCCGTCCCTACCTCTCCGACGACGTGACCGGAGTGCAGATCGGGGGGGCGGTAAAGAACGTCCTCGCCATCGCCTGCGGGGTCGTCGAAGGACGGCGGCTGGGCGACAATGCCCGCGCCGCCCTCGTCACCCGAGGCTTGGCCGAACTCATGCGCCTTGCCGCCGCGCTTAAGGCCCGCCCGGAAACACTGATGGGCCTTTCGGGAGTCGGCGACCTGATCCTGACCGCCAACAGCATGCAGTCCCGCAATTTCTCCCTCGGGGTCGCCCTCGGGCGGGGGGAGAGCCTGGACGCGGCCCTGGGCGAGCGGAGGTCGGTGGCCGAGGGCGTCCACACCGCGACGGCGGTCGTCGGCCGGGCGGAAGCGTTGGGGGTGGAGCTTCCCATCTGCCTCGCCATGGACGGCATCCTGAACCGTGGCCAGGGCCTGGACGAGGCGATCCGGGGCCTCATGTCCCGTCCCTTCACCACCGAGGTCGGATACAGCATCCGGATGTGATACCAGCGGTCATTCTTGATGACCGGGGGCATTATACCGCCTATCGAAGGTCGGCGGCGGCGGCGGCGGCGATGTCGCCGAACTCGCGCAGAAACACGGACCCCTTGACGGTGCGTTGAATGAGCACGCTGCGGCGGTCGGCGGCATCCACTTTCCGTTTCACCAGTCCATGGCGGCTCAACCGGTCCACGGCCCGGGTGATCGCGGGCTTGGACACCTGGAGAGCCGCGGAAAGGCCCCGCACCGTGTGGGGGGGCGGCGTGAGGAAAACCGTCAGCAACAACGCCATCTGCCGCGCGGAAAGGTCGGGAGCGTCGCGGCGCACGCCCTCGACGACGGCGCGGCGCCACAGTTCCAGGGCTTGCGTGGGCGTCAGATCGTTCATGATTTCGGGTAGCGCCCGGCGATCAGGGCGAACAGGGCGCGCAGCCCCATGGCCTCCCCTCCCTCCGGCCTTCCGGGACGCGCCGAGGTCCAGGCGTACAGGTCGAGATGCGCCCAGGACGTGGCGGGCTCCACGAATTCGGCGAGGAACAAGGCCGCCGTGATGGCTCCGGCATGGGGCGAATCGCCGGAGTTGCCGATGTCGGCGACCTTGCTGTCCAAAATCTTGCGATAGGGCTTCCACAGGGGAAGGCGCCACAGAGGATCGGACTCGGCGTCCGCATGGCGCAGCAGGTCGGCGGCAAGCCGGTCGTCGTTGCTGAACAGGGCGGGGATATCGGGGCCGAGAGCCGACCGCGCCGCCCCGGTCAGGGTGGCGCAGTCGATCAACAACTCCGGGCGCTCACTGTCCCCCTCGGCCAGGGCGTCGGCCAGGATCAGCCGTCCCTCGGCGTCGGTGTTGCCGACCTCGACCGAGAGCCCCTTGCGCGTCCGCAGCACATCCAGCGGGCGGAAGGACGAGCCGGACACGGCGTTGTCCACGGCGGGAATCAGCACCCGCAGCCGCAACGGCAGGTCGGCCCTCATGATCATCCCGGCCAGAGCCAGCACATGGGCCGCGCCGCCCATGTCCTTCTTCATCAGCTTCATGCCGTCGGCGGGCTTGAGGTCGAGACCGCCCGAGTCGAAGCAGACCCCCTTGCCCACCAACGTCACCCGTGGCGCGGAGACATCCCCCCAGCGCAGGTCGATCAGGCACGGCGGCCGGGACGACGCCCGCCCCACGGCATGGATCGCCGGATAGCCCTGGGACAGGAGTCCCTCCCCCTCGATCACTTCCAACCGGGCTCCGTGGCGGTCGGACAGCCCCCGCGCGGCGGCGGCCAAGTCTTGGGGACCCATGTCGGCGGCGGGGGTGTTGACCAGATCGCGCACCAGGAAAATCGCCTCCACGGTGCTCTCCACCAGGGCGCGGTCGCAGCCGGGCGGCCACATCAGGGACGCGAGGCCGCGCCCGGCGGTGGCCGTCTTGTAGCGGTCAAAGGCATAGGTGCCCACGGCCCACGCCAGGGGGAACATGCGGTCGGGGGCAAGGCCGTCCCCGATCCGGTAGAGCGCGGGGGGAAGCCGGGCCGGCAGCAGGCCGGGCAACCAGGGGTCGGCGCCGTCGCCGAGGCCGGCCAACGCCCATCCCACTCCCCCGGCCCCATCGGGCACGAGGCAGACCTCCCCCGCCTCCGCCGCGAAGCCGGAGGCGGCCACCCAACGCCGCAGGTCGTCGGGCCGCGTCTCCAGCCAGGGAGGCAGACCGGTCCTGGTCAGGGGAACGAGGGGGACCGCCGGATCGGACCCCATGTCGCGCAGATGGATGTTCAACGCCGCCTCCCCAAATATTCATTCGCCCGTTTCCCGCCACTCTTGCCACCGCCCGGTGCCCGTGGTCAAATCCTCCCCGCATCGATGGTGCCCGCGTCGGGGGAGGGGGGATCGGAATGACGGACATGACTCTCGTGATCGGAGACCGGAACATCTCCTCCTGGTCGCTGCGTCCATGGCTCGCTCTCAAGATGGCGGGAGCCGCGTTCTCGGAGGAGACCATCCACCTCCGCCGCCCGGAAACCAAGGCGGAAATCGCCCTGCACTCCCCTTCCGGAAAGGTGCCCCTGTTGCGCCACGGAACCCTGACGGTCTGGGAATCCCTCGCCATCTGCGAGTACGCGGCCGAGATATTTCCCGACGCGGGCCTGTGGCCCGAAGACCGCGCCGCCCGCGCCGTCGCCCGCGCCGTGAGCTGCGAGATGCACGCGGGATTCTCCAGCCTTCGTCAGAACATGCCCATGGACGTGCGCTCCCGCAAGCCGGGGGAAGGCATGACGCCCGAGGTGGCCCACGACATCGCCCGCATCACCTCGCTGTGGTCCGATTGCCATGCCCGTTTCGGCGGCGGCGGGCGCTTTCTCTTCGGCCATTTCACCATCGCCGACGCCATGTACGCGCCCGTGGTGACCCGCTTCGCCACCTACGGCGTAGCGTTGGACCCGTTCCCGACGGCCTATGTCGAAGCCATCCAGTCCCTGCCCGCAATGCAGGAGTGGGCGGCGAAGGCGATCAGCGAATAGCCCCCGCCCGAGTCCCGGGGGCGTCCATTTCGGCATAAGTCTCGGCCGCGGCGAGGAGCGCCCGCATGCGCACCCAGGTGTTCGGGATGGCCTTTGCCGTCAGAACCGCCTTCGCCAGGGTCGCCCGCCCCTCCCCCACGTCCCCACGGGCCACCAGATCGGCGGCCTGAGTGCACAGGGTGCGGGTGCGGACGACCGGATCGGGAATCGCGGCGACGGCGTCCGAGGTCAGGTGGCGCGCCTTGAGAAGAAGCGGATGGTCCTCCCCGAGGTGGGTAGCGATGGTCCAGAGGCTTCCAGCCCGCAAGGCCGGGTCGCGGATGGCCTGGGCCATGGCGAGTCCCGTCTCTGCGTCCCCCGAAACCTCCATGGCGACGGCGACGCGGCTCTGGGCGAAGGAACGGGCGAAGGGAAGCCGGATGTTTTCCGTTATGGCCCGCGCCGCGTCGATGGAGGCGCGGGTTTCGTCCGGGTCCTCCTTCCGGGCCGCGTCGATGGCCACCGCGGCCAGGGCGACCGCCCGATAACGCTCGGCCCCGATCTCCATCGCCTTCGCGCGGGCGGCGGTGAAATCTCCCAGCCGGGAAAAGGCATTCGCCACGGCCACCAGAATCGAGTCCCGCAGAGTCGGAGCCGTGATCCCCTCGGCCAGGATCAAGGCCGCCTTCGGCTCGTCCGCGTCGGCCATGGCGGCGGCGACGAGCGCCCGCTGCTCCGGATCGTCCCCCAACCGCGCGGCGGCGTCGAACAGCACCCGCGCCCGCTTGCGGTCTCCGGCCTGGGCGGCGGTGACGCCCAGGGACGCCAGCAGGGACGGATCGGGCTCCGGCAGGGTGTCGGCGGACCGGACGGCCATGTCAACCGCCGCCAAGGCATCCCCGTGATCGTCCGTCTTCAACAGGATCGAGGCGAGGGACGCATAGGCCTCGGCGCGTCTCAGGGGATCGGGAATGTCGGCGGCCGCGCTCAGGGCGGCGGTCATCCGCCCGGCACGGCCCTCGCTTTCCGCGATGGAGCGCAGGGCCAGAAGCGTCGAGCGGGGATCGTCGATCTGGAGCAGGGCGGAATGTGCGAGGACCGGCGCCCCGACGCGGACCCCGATGGCGACGACGTCGCCCAGCGCCCAGTCCCGCAGCTCGGCGCGGTCCACATCCTTCACCCCGTTCAGGACGACCGCGACGAGACAGGCGGCGTTCGGGCGGTCGAAGCATTCGGCCTCATCCTTGGGCGTGACCGGCGGCCGCCGGGGAGGAGAACCGCCGAGCGAGGCCAGGAGCGCGCTGCGGCCCAGGGACGTCTTGGCGTCCGCCGTTTGCCGGTCCCGGCTTTGGGTCAATTGCCGTTCGAGCTTGCGCACATCGGTGGCGCTTTCGAGTTTTTTGATCAGACCCTCGGTGACCAGTCCGGTCTTCTCCACCCCCCCCTCTTCCTGAAAACGGAGAATGGCGTCGGTCAGGGCCGGGCTGGGACGGCCGTCGAGGGGACCTTTGTACAGACCAGCGGCGCGGAGGAGTTCCTGCGCCCGCCGCGTCAGCGTTCCCTGCTGGCCGAGGGCCGGCTGGGCCGCCCCAGGCAGCGCGACCGTGTCGCGGGCGCTCCATGCCGGCCGGGACGGAAAAACCGCGAGGACGACCAGGGCCGCCGCCGCCAATCCCCCCCAGACCATTCCATTCCGTCCCGCCTTGCCCACGTCCGCTGACCTCGTTGCAATTTTTAACTGGTCTTATTTTAGTATATCAAAGAGGTTGTTGAAGTCATCCGTCCATGGACGCAGCCCAGGGATATCCGCAAACGGGACGATCTTCTCCCGAATTTTTCTCCGGGTCAGCAACTCCCTATCGCGCGAGACGAGAACCCACTCGCTGCGGTACAGAAAGGCCGAATCGGAAGCCTTGTCGCGCACCCGCACCGCCTCCAAACCGAACAGGCGGGCCAGGACGCGGACCTGCGGAGCCAGCGTCAGAAATCGGTTGGTGACATGAATGGCGATGACGCCACCCGGTTTGAGGTGGCGCAGATAGAGGCCCATGGCTTCCCGTGTCAGCAGGTGGACCGGAATGGCGTCCCCGGAAAAGGCGTCGACCACGAGCAGGTCAAAGGCCTGGAGCGTCTCCCCCTCCAGGGACAGGCGGGCGTCGCCCGGAACGATCTCGATTCCCGCCCGGCTCTCCTTCAGGAAAGAAAACTCCCGGTGGGCGATTTCGATCACCTTCGGATTGAGTTCGTAGAACCGAAAGACGTCTCCGGGACGGCCGTGGGCGGCCATGGTCCCGATTCCCATACCGATCACCCCCACGCGCAGGGGAGCGCCGCGCATCTCGCCGATGAGGAGGCCCACGCCTCCGCTGACGCCGTAGTAGGTCGTGGGCTCCATACGCCGCGCCGGAGCGACGAATTGCTCCCCGTGGAGAATGGCCCCATGGAGCAACTGGCGAACGCCGCGACCCGCCTTATGGAGGCCTTTGTCGCGAACACGGAGGGGTCCATGGAAATTGCGCGTCACCTCCGTGGTGTCCCTGAACTCCTTGGCCACTTGAAGGGCGAGGAAGACGGCGCAGAGAACGCTCAAGGCCACCGCCGCCAGGGCCAGGACCCGGCTTCCCCGGTAAAAGAGGACGGCGGCCAGAAGCGGGACGAGAACGAACCCGATCCCGAGTTCGTAATAGGACGGCAGGACCCTGGGCGCGACCAGCCCGACCATCGCTCCTCCCAAGGCTCCCCCCAGGGACAGCATCAGATAGTAACGGGTCAGATGGCGGGGACCGGGCTTCCGCCTCGCAAGCTCGCCGTGGAGAAACATACACAGGGCAAACAGCCCCGCCATGTAGAGGGGGACCGCGATCCTGATCTCGAAGCGCAGAGAATCGTCCTGCAAGCCCCAGGCGCAGACGCCGAGAAGACCGGCGACCACCGGCAGATACAGGTTGCGCCGATACCAGCCTTCCCTCTCGAAGCAGAGAACGAAGGTGGCGAGGTAGAGGCTCAAGGGGAGCAGCCACAGGAAGGGAACGGGTGCCACGTCCTGGGTGATGTGGTTGGACACGGCCAAAAGCATCCACGACCCCATCCCCGACAGGGCGCACCACAGGGCCATCTCGCGCATGCCGGGAGACGCCCCCTCCCGGGTTTCGATGTCGGCCTCCCTGCGGCCGTCGCGGACGAACAGGATCGCCGATCCGGCGCAAAGAAGGGCGAAGCAGAGAAAGACGGCGGACCAGATCGCGCCCTGGGCCAGCACCGAAATGTGCGGCTCCACCAGGAAAGGATAGCCCGCCAAGGCCAGCAGGGACGCCAGATTGGACAGGGAAAACAGCCGGTAGACGGTTTTTCCGCGCATGGCCCCGGCCCGCCAGGACTGAACCAGGGGACCGGTGGCGGAGAGGAGGAAATAGGGCAGCCCGATGGTCGCGAACAGCAGGCCGAGAATCCTCCAGGTCGGGTCCTCTCCGCCCGTCGGCTTCCACGAGGCGTCGGCGACGATGGGCAGGGTCACCACCGCCGCGAACAGCAGCAGGATGTGGACCGCCGCCTGGACGGGCGGGGTGAGACGGCGGGCGATCCCGTCCGCATAGGCGTACCCCGCCAGCAGAACCCCCTGAAAGAACACCAGACAGATGCTCCACACCATGGAGGAGCCCCCGAACCAGGGCAGTATCTGCTTGGCGATGATCGGTTGAACGAGGAAAAGGAGAAACGCGCTGGAAAAAACCGTCCCGGCGAAGAGAAGCATAAGGGCCTAAACTTCCTCTCGGGAGCGATTTTCCAGCGGCGGCATCAGTCCACGGCGCGGACGCCGCGAACCTCCGGAACGTAATGGCGGAGCATGTTCTCGATGCCGTTCTTGAGCGTCGCGGTCGAACTCGGGCAGCCCGAACAGGCCCCTTGCATGCGCAGATAAACCACCCCGTCGCGGAATTCCCGGAACACGATGTCGCCCCCGTCCTTGGCCACGGCCGGACGGATGCGGGTGTCGAGAAGAGCCTTGATCTTTCCGACCACCTCGTCCTCGTGCTCGGCGACCACCGACTCGACCTTGTCCCCCTCCACCACCGGCTGTCCGGAAACGAAGTGTTCCATGATGGCGCCCAGCACCATCGGCTTGATCTCCGCCCACTCCACCCCGGCGGCCTTGGTCACGCTGACGAAGTCGGAGCCGAGGAAGACCCCCTCGACCCCCTCCACGTCGAAGATGCGCCGCGCCAGCGGCGACGGAGCGGCCTTGGCGCGGCTGGGAAAATCGGCGGTGCCATGGGCCATGACGCCGCGGCCGGGCAGGAATTTGAGCGTTGCGGGATTGGGTGTCGGTTCGGTCTGGATGAACATGAAGGGGCTCCTCTCGCGCAGGGCTCGGTATGACAGCCTAAATGGAGCGTGCGGGAGCGAAGGTCAAGCGAAAGACGACGGGGGAACGGGCCCGTTCACTCCGTTTCGTCCTGACGGGCCTTTTGCAGCATCATCGCCACCAGATGCTTGAGTTCGCGCAGTTGATCGCGGGCGTTGTCGCGCTCCTGCCGGGCGTCCTCCTGGGCGCCCGTCGCGGCGATGCGCAGGGCCAGATCACGGATGAGCTGGTCCTTGTCCTTAAGGACCTCCCACAGACGCTCGTTCTCGAAAATGAGGCGCTCGACCAGTTCGGACCGGGCCGGGACCGCCCCGGAGGCATGGAAGGGCGCCGGGGGCGTCCTTGCCGGGCGGGCGGGCGGCGGGTCCCCGTCGTCGGGCACAAACACCCACCACTTGCCGACGTTGTCCCGCTGCGCGTCCATCTCCCCCGACTTGATGCGGCGGCGCACGGTATCGATGGAGACGCCCAGCTTCAAGGCGGCCTCCGTGACGGACAGGCGATCCGGAGCATCGCTCATATGCGCCTCGCATCGACAGGAACTTGGACCGGGGCGAGCATAGCACGGATTACGTCTTCAGGAATCCCACCACCTCGAAGACCTCGTCGAGAACCGGAGCCGCCAGGGCACGGGCCCGTTCGCCCCCCTCGCGCAGGACGGCGTCCACATGGGCGGGATCGGCCGCCAGCCGCTTCATCTCGGCGTTGATCGGGCCGAGGACCGAAACCGCCACATCGGTCAGTTCCACCTTGAACTCCGAAAACGGCCTGCCCGCCACCCGGGTCAGCGCCCCTTCCCGGTCGAGGTCCAGGAGAGCGGCGTAGAGGCCGACCAGATTGGCCGCCTCCGGACGGGCATCCAGTCCGGCAAGGGTGTCGGGCAACGGCTCCGGGTCGGTCTTGGCCTTGCGCACCTTGAGGGCGATGGCGTCGGCGTCGTCGGTCATGTTGATGCGGGAATAATCCGACGGGTCCGACTTGCTCATCTTCCGGGTTCCGTCGCGCAGGCTCATGACCCGGGCCGCCGGCCCCAGAATCAACGGCTCGGGCACGGGGAAGGTCCCGACGCCGAAATCGTTGTTGAATTTCTGGGCGATGTCGCGGGCCAGTTCCAGATGCTGCTTCTGGTCCTCGCCCACCGGCACATGGGTCGCCTTGTAGAGCAGGATATCGGCGGCCATCAGGTTCGGATAGGCATAGAGCCCGACCGAGGCGTTCTCCCGGTCCTTTCCGGCCTTCTCCTTGAACTGGGTCATGCGGTTGAGCCACCCCAGCCGAGCCACGCAGTTGAACACCCATGCCAGTTGCGCGTGGCCGGGAACGGAGCTTTGGTGAAACACGACGTTGCGCGCGGGATCGATCCCCGCGGCCAGCAGACCGGCGGCGACCTCGCGGGTGCTCTTGCGCAGCTCCGCCGGGTCCTGCCACACCGTGATCGCGTGCAGATCCACGATGCAGAACAGGCACTCGAACGAATGCTGGAGCCGGACCCAGTTGCGGATCGCCCCCAGATAATTGCCGAGATGAAGATTTCCGGTGGGCTGAACGCCCGAGAAGATGCGGCCCATGACGATCCTTATGAAGAGACAGCGGCACGGCGGGAGGTACCCCAGATGCCGGAGGCGGTCAAGCCGCCTCCCTACCCGTCATTCCGGCTGGGATGTTTCTTTTTCCTTCTCCTTGCCGTCCGTGTCCTCCTTGTCGTCGAACACATGGAACAGCTTGCGCAGAAAGCCCGGAGTCAGCACGGAAAGCGGGTTGACGCTGACCGCCGGGTCGGCCATGGGGCCTTTCAGGCTGTAATTCGCGGCAAAAACCCCGCCGCCCTTCTCGCCGGTCAGCAGATCGCCCACCAGGGGAATCTTGCCCAGAAGGCTGTTGAGCACATAGGCCGGCACGACGGTGCCCTCGATATCGATCTGTTCCCTCGCCGAATGCACCTTGCCCTTGGCGGTCAGCCCGAGCGACGGGCCGTAGGCCTGGGCGTCGGAGATGGTCAGGACGCCATCGGCGCGGGTGAAGGGCAATTCGAGATGGGTGAAGCGCAGGCCGTCTCCGGTGAGCGATTCGAGAATGCCGGTCAGCGCCGCCACGGTCAGAAGACGCGCCAGGAGGGGAGCCTTGATCACCCGGTAGTCGGTGATGGAGCAGATACCTTTCGTCGTGTCGGAGGCATCGATGGTCCCCTTGATCTCCAGCTTGCCCCCGATCATGGTCTCGAAAATCCCGAGGGCGCGCAGGACGTCCCCCGCATCCTCCGCCGCGACCTCGATCCGGCGCTCGGGGGACCCCGGCACCACCCACACCGAGACCGCCTTGCCGTCCCCGACCGTCGCCTCCAGGTTCACGTAATTCCAGAGGCCGCTTTTCCGGGACAGATGGGCCTCGATCTTATCGAAATGGCCGTTTTCACTTGCCCAAAG
>JADGDA010000239.1 GCA_015228695.1 Alphaproteobacteria bacterium | reverse complement strand
CGAGGGGGGGGAGCAGACTTTCGAAGTCGTCCTCCTGCGCCTCCCGCAGCGCCTCCGCCCCCATCTCCTGGAGCTTGGACGTCAGGGCGACGTTATAGATCACCTTAACCTGATTGGAGGAAGCCCATTTCAGGGTCTCCTCGTCATCGAGCGTCAGATGGCGCAGGGACAGCACCTGGGGAATGGTGGACGCCTGGGTCAGGGAAATCAGATCGCGGGCCTTGGCCTCGAAATCGCCCCCGTGCGCCACCACATGGCGCACGGCGACCAGGGTGGCCATGGCCTCCTTGTTGAACACGGACGCGAGGGCCTGGGTGACGCCCAGGGCCAGGGTTTCCCGATCCACCTCGCGCAGGTCCTCGCCATAGCCTTCCGAGAGGGGAGGAAGCAGGTCCTCGAAATTCGCCTGCTGGGTCTGCCGCAGCCTCGCCCCGCCCAACGCCTGAAGCTTGGAGGTGAGGACGACGTTGAAGATCACCTTGATCTGGTTGATGCTGGCCCACTTGCGGGTATTGGCGTCATCAAGGGTCATCCGGCGCAGCGAAAGGAGCTGCGGGACGCTGCACATGCGCGTGACCGTGATCAGATCGCGGGCCTTGGATTCGAAATCGCCGCTCAGCGCCACCACGCGGCGAAGCGCATCACTCATGGTGTTCCCAAGCTAACCGGCAGGGTCGACAGGACCCCGCCCCTCGGGAATCATAGCGGCCCGGAAATCAGGGGGCAACCTTCAATACGGCAGAGAATCGAAGAAATACAACGGGAATCGGCCCAATGGGCCGATTCCCCCGTCCCCCGGTTCAGTGAACGACCAGACGCGGAGCCTTGCGCCCGCCGGCCAGGATCGCGGTCACCTTGTCCCAGACCGCGCCGGCGATCTCCATATAGGCCTTGGCATGCGGGCCATTGGGATCGAACGCCACGATCGGGGTCCCGTTGTCCGAGGTCTCGCGGATCCTGATGTCGAGGGGGATTTCCCCCAGGAAATCGCAGTTCAGCTCCTCCGCCGTCCTCCTGGCCCCGCCGTGGGCGAAGATTTCCTCCCGGTGTCCGCACTTCGGGCACAGGTAGTAGCTCATGTTCTCTACGATCCCGAGCACCGGCACCTCGACCTTGCGGAACATGTTGAGGCCCTTGCGGGCATCGAGAAGAGCGATGTCCTGCGGCGTGGACACGATAACGACCCCGGTCACCGGCACCCGTTGCGAGATGGTAAGCTGGGTGTCGCCGGTGCCCGGCGGCAGGTCCACCACCAGGACGTCCAGATCGCCCCACTCGACGTCGCGCAGAAGCTGTTCCAGGGCCCCGATCACCATCGGCCCCCGCCAGATGACCGGGGCATCCTCGGGCACCATGAAGCCGATGGACATGATCTTGATGCCGTGATTTTCCAGCGGCAGGAATTTGCTTTCGTCGGCATTGGCCTCCGGCTTCGCCTCCCGGAGCCCGAGCATGCGGGGAGCGGACGGCCCGTAAATGTCAGCATCGAACAGGCCGACCTTGAGACCGAGGCGCGACAGCGCCAGCGCCAGATTGGCCGACGTGGTCGACTTGCCGACGCCGCCCTTGCCCGAAGCCACGGCGACGATCGACTTGATGGTGGGGAGGACCATCTTCCCGGACAGGACTTCCTGTCCCATCGCCCCCCCGTCCTCGGGAGCATCGGGCGGACGGTGGGCCTGGGGGGCCGGGTTGTGGGCGGTCAGAATCCCCGTCACCGACATCACGCCGGGAATATCCGACACCGCCTCCTCGCCCCGCTTGCGATGGGGCTCGAAATCGGCGGCGCGTTCGGGCGGGACTTCGAGCACGAACGTCACCTTGTTGCCGTCCTTGACCTGAACGCTCGTCACCCACCCCAGGCTGACGATGTCCCCCCCGCTTTCCGCGTCGATCACCTGACGCAAAGCGTCGATCACATCGTCCTTGCTTACCTCGGCCATCCTTGAAAACTCCCGAACTGCGACCAATATCCGTATGGACTTTGGGTATATTTTAGGGGCACGCTGCGGGCGCGGACGCGCGTTGCGTGGTTTAGCCTTGTGTCATATAAGGCGATGGGGCAGATTTGCAACCTGATTTGCTGACTGTTTTCTGCCTCTGCCTGTCACGCTCCGCCGCATGCCGTCGGAGTCAACGTTCGGGAGGGATTGCGTTCAATGCCTGGAAACCATCAAGGCGGAGGCCCATGGGGAGGCGGGGGCGGACAGGGCCCGTGGGGCCGAGGCCCCTCCGGGGGCGGTTATCCCCCTCCCCCGGACATCGAGGACCTGCTTCGCCGGGGGCAGGAAAGGTTTCGCCGTCTTTTTCCCGGAAAGTCCAACGGGACGGCGGGGCTTGGGCTGGCTGCGGCCGTGGTGCTGCTTCTCTGGGCCGCAAACGGCATCTATCGAGTCGGCCCCGACGAACAGGGCGTGGTGCTGCGGTTCGGCAAGTTCATCGAGGTCACCGAACCGGGACTCCATTACCGCCTGCCCGCCCCGATCGGAACCTCCTTCACGCCGAAGGTCACCAGTGAAAACGTGGTGCAGATCGGTTTCCGCAGCCTGGGCGACCAGCGCGAGCGCGGAACGCAGAAGCGTGAGGTCCCCGAGGAGAGCCAGGTTCTGACCGGCGACGAGAACATCGTATCCATCGACGCCTCCGTGGTCTGGGACATCAAGGACGCCCCGAGCTACCTGTTCAACCTGCGCGACCAGGACGGCACCGTGCGGGTGGCGGCGGAAAGCGTTCTCCGCGAGGTGATCGGGCAGAAACTGATCCAGGTCGTCATGACCGAGGGCCGGGGCGCCATCGAGGAGCACATCCGTACCCGCCTGCAAAGTCTTCTGGACGAATATCAGGCCGGAATCCGGGTGAAGCGCGTCCAACTCCTCGCGGTCGATCCCCCCACCGACGTGGTCGACGCCTTCAACAACGTCCAACGCGCCAAGGCCGACCGCGAACGGCTGCGCAACGAGGCCGAGGCCCACCGCAACAGCGTCATTCCCATCGCCCGCGGCAATGCCGAGCGGCTGCTCCAGGAGGCGCAGGCCTACCGGGAAGAAATCGTCAACCGGGCCAAGGGCGACAGCAAGCGGTTCCTCTCCGTCCTCGGCGTCTACGATCAGGCGAAGGACGTCACCCGCGGCAGAATGTATCTGGAAACCATGGAGGGCGTTCTGCACAACTCCGGCAAGGTTCTCATCGACCGGTCGGCGCAGGGGGTCGTTCCCTACCTGCCCCTGCCGGAGGTCAAGGCGCGGCGCGGCGCCCAGATCCCCGAGGTGTCGGCGGCCCCCCAATCCGGTGAACAGAGCAAGGGAGCGCCGCAATGATCAGGAACAAACTTCTGACCGCCGTCGCCGCCCTGGCCGCCATCGTCGTGGTCCTGGCCTACAACGCCCTCTTCGTCGTCCAGCAGACCGAGCAGGTGCTTGTCCTGCAATTCGGCGAGGTGGTGCGCACCCTGTCCGAGCCCGGCCTCAAGGTGAAGATCCCCTTCATCCAGAACGTCGTCGTCTATGAAAAGCGGATCATCGCCCTGGACCCGCCGGTGGAGCAGGTCACCCTGTCCGACCAGAAACGGCTGGTGGTGGACACCTTCACCCGGTTCCGTATCTCCGACCCGCTCCGCTTCTACCAGACGGCCTCGACCGAGGCCCGCGCCCGCGCCCGCCTGAGCGACATCGTCAACTCCGCGCTGCGCCGGGTGCTGGGTAACGTGACCCTCCAGGCCCTGCTGTCCCCGGAGCGCGACGCCATCATGGGCCAGATCCGCGCCCGGGTGGACGAAGAGGCCAAGGCGCTCGGAATCGACGTGACCGACGTGCGCATCCGCCGCGCCGACCTTCCCGACGAAACCACCCAGGCCATCTACGCCCGCATGCAGTCGGAACGGGAACGGGAGGCGCAGGAATTCCTCGCCCAGGGCAAGGAACTGGCGCAG
>JADGDA010000238.1 GCA_015228695.1 Alphaproteobacteria bacterium | reverse complement strand
CGCGCGGCATCCCGGTCAGCGCCGACGACCGCCTGCGCCGCGAGATCATCGAGCGGCTGATGTGCGATCTGGCCGTCGACCTGGACCGGGTCGCGAGACGGCACGGGGCTTCCGTCGGCAGCTTCGATCCCGAATTGGCCCTGTTGGCCGGGCTGGAGGAAGACGGCGTGGTGGTGCGGGACCGCCACACCATTCGCGTCACCGACGCGGGCAGACCCTTGATCCGGGCCGTCTGCGCCGTTTTCGACCGTTATCTGAAGGCGGGGGAAGCCCGGCATTCGAAGGCTGTCTGATTCGAGGCGTCTCCCAGGCCCCCTTACGCCTTTCCCGCCACTCCGCGCAGGAGCGGGGTCAGCAGCAGGGCGGCGATGAAGACCAGGGACATCAGCAACAGGGCGTCGGCGAAGGTCATGGTCAGCGCCTCGCGCCGGACGATGGCGTCGACGACACGGATCGCGGCCAGGTTCGAGGCGTCTCCCAGGCGGGGCGCCAGGGCGGCGCTCACGGCGTCCAGGGTCTCCGTCGCCCGGAGATGGCCGCCCGTGATCCATTCCGACAGGCGCAGGCGGTGCATGTCCCCCCGCTCACCGATGATCGTGCCCAGGGTGGCGAGCCCGATCGCTCCCCCCAGGTTTCGCATCAGGTTGTAGAGGCCGCTCGCGTTGTTGAGCTGCGACTTCGGCAGGCGGCCGAGGGCGATGGTGTTGATGGGAAGGAAAATCAGCATCAGAGACCCTCCGCGCACCGCCTGGGGCAAGGCCAGTTCCCAGAATCCCCACTCGGAGGTTATCGCCACGTTGAGCCACAGTCCTCCCCCGAACAGCAGCAGCCCGGAGGCCAGCATCAGCCGCAGGTCGATCCGCTTCGCCAGGATTCCGGCAATGGGGGCGGAGAGGAATTGGAACAGGCCGGTGACGATCAGGGTCTTGCCGATCTCCAGGCTGTCGTAGCCCCGCACTTGGCTCATGTACAGCGGCAGGACGTAGATGGCCCCGTAGAGCCCGGTTCCGATCACGAAGCTGTAGAAGCAGCCGATGGAAAAGTTCCGGTCGGAGAAGGCGCGCAGCTCCACCACCGGCTGCGCGGCGGTCATCTCCCGCCAGACCAGCAGCACGCCCGCCACCGCCGCGACCGCGCCCAGGCTCACGATCGCGCGGGATTCGAACCAGTCGTTGCGGGGACCTTCCTCCAGAACGTACTGAAGCGAGCCCAGGCTCACGGCCACGAGCAGGATTCCGGGCAGATCGAATCCCTTCAGGACGCGCAGATCCGGCTTGTCCACATGGACGAAGGAGAAAACCAGGACCGCCACCGCGATCCCCGGCACCAGGTTGATCAGGAACAGCCAGTGCCAGGACAAGGCGTGGGTGATCCATCCCCCCAGGGTCGGGCCGAAGGTCGGGGCCATGGTGGCGACCAGACCGATCATCACCGTGATCATCGGCTGACGCTCGCGCGGGAACAATTTGAAGCTGGTGGCGAACACGGTCGGGATCATGGCCCCGCCCAGGAATCCCTGGACGGCGCGGAACACGATCAGACTCTCGATGTTCCAGGCAAAGGCGCAGGCGACGCTGGCCACGGTGAAGGTTCCCGCCGAGGCCATGAACAGCCACCGGGTCGACACGGCGCGGGTCAGCCAGCCCGAAAGCGGGATCATGATGACCTCGGCGATCAGATACGAGGTTTGAATCCACGAATACTCGTCCACCGAGGCTCCGACTCCGGCTCCGATCTCGGGCAGGGAGGCGGCGACGATCTGGATGTCCAGGATCGCCATGAACATTCCCAGCACCATGGAAAAAAAGCCGATGACCTCCCTTGGCGCGGGCTCCGGGGTGTGTTCGTGGTCCGTCACCGCCGGCTGTCCACGGAAACCGTCACCGACAGTCCGGGCCGCAGCAGGCCCCGCAGCGGGGTCTCGGCGGGAACCTCGATGCGCACGGGGACGCGCTGCACCACCTTGGTGAAGTTGCCGGTGGCGTTCTCGGGCGGCAACAGGCTGAACACGGCGCCGCTGGCCGGGGCGAGACTGGCTACCCGGCCTTCGATGGGGGGATCGGGGTAGGCGTCCACGACGATCCGGGCTTTTTGTCCGACGGCCAGGGCGGCAAGCTGGGTCTCCTTGAAATTGGCTTCGACCCACACGGTCTCCTGGGCGAGCGACAGCAGCACGGACCCCGGCCGCGCGTACTGACCGAGGCGGACCGCCCGGTTGCCGACCACTCCCGCAACCGGGGCCCGGACCGTCGTCCGGCGCAAATCGACCTCGGTCACGGCAAGGATGGCTTCGGCCTGGGCCAGGGCGGCTTCCAATTCCCCCTGGGAAGCCGTCAGAACGCGCCCTTCCTGCCGCGCGGCGGCAAGGCCTGCGCGGGCGCGCCGTTCGCCGGCCTCGGCCTTGGCGGCCTCGGCGACGGCCGAGTCGAGGCGCTGCCGGCTGCCGGTATCCGTTCTGACCAGGGTTCTCGCCCGGTCCAGTTCCTGCCGCGCCAGAGTTGCCGTCGCCCGCGCGCCGGACAGTTCGGCGTCCGCGCCCTCGATCAGCGAGTCCTGAAGGATGATTTTTTCGGCCAGGGTGACCAAGGCCGCTTTTCTGGAGGCCACGTTGCGTCCGGCCGCCGCCACCCGCGCCCGAGGCTCCCGGTCGTCGATACGCACGAGCAGGTCGCCGGCCTCGACCCTCTGATTGTCGGAAACCGCGAGTTCAATCACCGTGCCGGAGGTTTCGGCGCTGAGCTGGGTAATCTCGCCGTGGACGTAGGCGTCGTCGGTGGTCTCGATGAAGCGGGAAACGCTCCACCAATGGAAAGCCAGGGAGGCCACGCCCACCCCGACGCCCATTCCGACGGCTCTGCCCCATCTGGACATCATCCACCTTTCGGCGTCCCCCCGGGAGCCGCCACGACTGAACCGACCGGTTCAGTTTATTTGTTTGCCGGAGGAATAAAGTCAAGATTAAACTGAACTGAACCGTACAGTTCAATCGGATGGCATGGAGACTTCGGTCATGACGGCGGATTCGGGCGATCTCCGGGGCAAGCGCCGCGCCATTCTGGACGCCGCCGCCGCCCTGTTCGCGAGCGAGGGCTATGCCGGGACCAGCATGGACGCGCTGGCGGCCCGGGCGAACGTGTCGAAGGCGACCGTGTACGCCCATTTCTCCGGCAAGGCCGAGCTTCTCGGGGCGGTGGTGCGCCAACTGGCGGGGGATTTCCAGTCTCCCCCGGAGGGGTTGTCGTCCTTGTCCGCCGCCGAGGGGCTTCGTCTGTTTGCCCGCCGCTTTCTGGACCTGATCCTGGATGAGCGGGCGCTGTCCACCTATCGTCTGGTCGTCGCCGAGGCCCGCCGCTTTCCCGAGATGGCCGAAACGTTTCATGCCGTGGGGCCGGAAGTCGGCCTGAGGACCGTTGCCGGCTATCTGGGGGACTTGACCCGCCGGGGGGATCTCGCCGTTCCCGATCCCGAGCTTGCGGCGATGCTGTTCCTCAACATGCTGAAGGCCGGTCCGCACCTGCCCCTCCTGCTGGGCCTCCCCCCCGGCCCGGTTTCCCCCGCCGCCGTCATCGACGAGGCGGTCCGGGTGATGCTGGCGGCTTATGCGGCTCCGTACTGTGACGGGTCTTGACACGGATGGTCCGACGCCCCTATTCCCATCGTGTCCAGTATCCCGGAACACGGTGAAATTCCGTGGCGGTCCCGCCGCTGTAATCGGGGACGCCGGCCGCGAGGCGATAAGCCAGCCACTGATGGGGGCCACCCCATCGGGAAGGTGCGGTCCGGCGGATGATCCGAAAGCCAGAAGACCTGCTGGATCGGAGTCACGAGGGGCGAAATCCGATGGAAAGGGTTTCGGCGGGGCCGTGTGCCCGCCGACGTCCTTCTTTGGCATCGGAGACGCACCATGAACCAAGTGAAGAACCAGCAGACCACCGGGAAAGCG
>JADGDA010000237.1 GCA_015228695.1 Alphaproteobacteria bacterium | reverse complement strand
CAAGGTGGCCGTGGTCGATACCAAGGAGAACAAGCTGGTCGCCTTGGTGGACACCGGCAAGACTCCGCACCCCGGTCGCGGCGCCAACTTCGTCCATCCGAAGTTCGGTCCGGTCTGGGCGACCAGCCATCTGGGCGACGACACCGTCGTGCTGATCGGCACCGACCCGGTGAAGCACAAGGAGAACGCCTGGAAGGTGGTTGCCACCATCCCGGGTCAGGGCGGTGGCTCGCTGTTCGTCAAGACCCATCCGAAGTCCACCAACCTGTGGATCGACGCGCCGCTCAACCCGGACGACAAGACCCATCAGTCCGTGGGCGTGATCAATACCCAGAACACGGACCAGAAGGTCGAGTCCATCGACATCGCGGCGATGGCCGATCTCAAGGATGACGGAGCCAAGCGCGTCGTTCAGGGCGAGTACAACAAGGCCGGCGACGAAGTCTGGTTCTCGGTCTGGAGCGCCAAGGACAAGGAATCGGCCATCGTCGTCATCGACGACAAGACCCGCAAGCTCAAGGCCGTGATCAAGGACAAGCGCCTGATCACGCCAACGGGCAAGTTCAACGTCCATAATACGAAGAACGACGTCTACTAATGAACTCGGGAGCGTGGCGCGCGTGCCACGCTCCCCTTTTTTCAATTTTCGCTGACTTCCGTCTCGGTGGGGCCTCCATGAGCACGCGGGCTGTCGGTGTCGTGATCGCATGTCTGGCCGCGCTTCCTTCCGTCGCCACGGCGGGAACCGGCGAGCCGGACCCCGCCCGGCGGCAGGCCCTTCTCCACCTCCTGCGTCAAGACTGCGGCTCCTGCCATGGCATGACCCTGAAGGGCGGCCTCGGGCTTCCCCTGCTGCCGGATACCCTGGCCGGAAAGGATGAGGCGGCGCTGGCCGACGTCATCCGCAACGGCGTTCCCGGAACCCCCATGCCGCCTTGGGCCTTCTCCATTTCTCCGGACGAGGCCCTTTGGCTGGCGCGCATCCTGAAGGAGGGGCTTCATGCCGATTGAACGGCTATTGGGAGCCATGATGCTTGTTCTCGTGGCAACGGGATGCGTTCCCGTCCTGCGGGGGACCGGCGATCTGGGCATCGTCGTCGAACGGGCGACCGGGCGGGTGCAGGTGGTGGAGACGACCGGACGCTCCGTCCTGGGCACGGTCGAGGGGCTGGGCGATCTGTCCCATGCCGCCGCCGTGTTCTCCCGCGATGGCCGCCACGCCTTCATTTTCGGGCGCGACGGCGGCCTGACCAAGGTGGACCTGCTGACCGGCACGATCGCGGCCCGGGTGGTGCAGGCCGGCAACAGCATCGGCGGAGCGATTTCCGACGACGGCTCCCTGGTCGCCGTCTCCAATTACGAGCCCGGCGGCATCAAGGTCTTCGACACGGCCACCCTGCGCCAAGTGGCCGACATTCCGGCCGTCGGCGCGGATGGCAGGCCGTCGAAGGTGGTGGGACTGGGGGAGGCGTCCGGGAAGACGTTCATCTTTACCCTCTACGACGCCGGAGAAATCTGGATCGCCGACCTGGAGACGCCCGACCGTCCCCACATCCGCAAGATCACGGGGATCGGCCGCCTGCCCTATGACGGCCTCGTCACCGGAGACGGTCATTTCTATATCGCCGGCCTGTTCGGCGAGGACGGCCTTGCGCTGGTCGACCTCTGGTCCCCGGAAAAGACCGCCCGGCGAATCCTCGACCGCTATGGGCGCGGAGAACAGAAACTTCCCGTCTACAAGATGCCCCACCTCAGAAATCTGTCCACGGCCGGGCGGCTCCTGTTCCTGCCCGCCGTCGGCCAGCATGTGGTGCTGGCGGCGGACACGGGAACCTGGACCGAGGCCGGACGGGTGGCGGTGCTCGGTCAGCCGGTGTTCGCGGTCGCGCGCCCCGGCGGACGGCAGGTGTGGGTCAACTTCGCCCATCCCGACAACGACGCGGTCCAGGTCATCGACGTGCCGACGATGACGGTCATCGACACCCTGCGTCCGGGAAAGGCGATCCTGCACATGGAGTTCACTCCGCGCGGTGAACAGGTGTGGATCTCGGCCCGCGACAGCGACGAGGTGGTGATCTACGACGCGGAAACCCGCAAGCCGGTCCAGAGGCTGCCGGCGGATAAGCCCAGCGGGATCTTCATGTCCACCCGCGCCGCGCGCATGGGTCTTTGACGGTTTGAGAGGGGGATCGATGGACGACCTCGGCCGGCGTCTGCTCGACGAATTCCAACGGGGCTTCCCGCTGACCCTGAGGCCCTATGCCGATGTCGCCGCCCGGCTGGGGGTGGATGAGGACACGGTGCTCGATGCCTTGCGCGCCCTGAAGGACATGGGGGCCCTGACCCGGGTGGGGGCGGTGTTCCGGCCGGGCTCCGTGGGGGTGAGCACCCTGGCCGCCCTGGCCGTGCCCGAGGAGCATCTGGAACAGGTCGCCGCCCTCGTCAGCGCCCACCCGGAAGTCAACCACAACTACCAGCGGGATCACCGCTTCAATGTGTGGTTCGTCGCCACGGCCACGGACCGGGAGAGCCTGAAAGCCGTCATCGAGGACATCGAGGCCGAGACCGGCCTGGACGTGTTGTGCCTGCCGATGCTGGAAAGTTTTTGTCTGGATCTGGGGTTCGGGTTGCAATGGTCGTGACATGGAGAGATCGGCGTCTGATCGAGGCTCTGGCCGACGGCCTTCCCCTGGCCGCGCGCCCCTATGCGGAATTGGGGCGAATGGCGGGCATGGACGAGGATGAGGTGATCGAGCGCATCCAGGCCATGATCGCCAAGGGGATCATCACCCGGTTCGGAGTCATCGTCCGCCATCACGAGTTGGGCTATCGCGCCAACGCCATGGTGGTGTGGGACATCCCCGACGACGACGTGGCCCGCGTCGGGGAGGCCATGGCCGACTTTCCGTTCGTCACCTTGTGCTATCGGCGCGTGCGCCGTCCCCCGCTCTGGCCCTATAATCTGTTCTGCATGATCCACGGTCGCGAGAGGGAAACGGTGCTGGAGCAGGTGGAACAGGTCGCCCGGGGATGCGGACTGGAAAACGCCCGCCGCGATATCCTGTTCAGCCTGCGCCGCTTCAAGCAGCGCGGCGCCATCTATCGCCGCGACTGGCCCGCGCTGGAACTGGCGGCGGGGACCGGGGGATGACCGACCTGATCGACCCGGTCGACCGCGCGATCATCAACGACCTCCAGTCGGGTTTTCCCATCTGTTCCCAGCCCTACGCGGAAGCGGCCGCGCGGCTCGGGATCGGCGAGGATGCGTTGCTGGAACGGCTGCGGCACATGCTCGATCGGGGCGTTCTGACCCGGTTCGGCCCCCTCTATCACGCGGAGCGCCTCGGCGGCGGCCTGACCCTGGCCGCCCTCGAAGCGCCGGAGGAGCGTTTCGAGGCGGTGGCGGCCGTGGTCAACGCCTTCCCCGAAGTCGCCCACAATTACCGGCGCGAACACCGCCTCAACATGTGGTTCGTGGTGGCGACGGAGACGCCGGAACGGATCGCCGAGGTGCTGGCGGCCATTTCCGAACGGACGGGATTGAAGGTGTTCAACGTGCCCAAGATCGAGGAATTTTACATCGGTTTGAGGCTGGACCTATGACGCCCCCCCCGATCGACGAAACCGACCGTCGTCTGATCCTGGCCTCCCAGGCGGGATTGCCCCTGTGCTCCCGTCCCTATGCCGCGCTGGCGGAGGCGATTGGCATCGGCGAGGCCGAGGTCATGGAGCGGATGTCGCGGATGCTGGCGGAAGGAATGATCCGCCGGATCGGGGCGGTGCCCAACCACTACAGACTCGGTTACGGCGCCAACGGCATGTCGGTCTGGGACGTCGCGGACGAACGGGCCGGGGAGCTGGGCCGACGGGTCGGCGCCCTGGACTTCGTCAGCCATTGCTACCTGCGTCCGCGCCACCCGCCGCTGTGGCCCTATAATCTGTTCGCCATGGTCCATGGCCGTGGCCGCGACGAGGTGGAAGTCAAGGTCCGCGAGATTGCCGCCCTGCTGGG
>JADGDA010000236.1 GCA_015228695.1 Alphaproteobacteria bacterium | reverse complement strand
GTCCGCTTCGCCGGCGTGCATCTGCTGATCGACCTTTGGGGGGCGAGCCGGCTCGATGATCTCGGTGTGGTCGAAAAGGCGTTGAAGGAAGCGGCGGACGTGGCCGGGGCGACGCTGCTGCACACCCATCTGCACCACTTCTCTCCCAATGGGGGGATTTCCGGCGTGCTCGTGTTGGCCGAGTCCCACATCAGCATCCATACATGGCCGGAGCGCGGCTACGCCGCCCTCGATATCTTCATGTGCGGGGACTGCGATCCCCACAAGGCGATTCCGGTGCTGCGCGCCGCCTTCGCCCCGGAAAGCGTCGTCGTGGACGAGCAGCGCCGGGGCATCGTCGCGTGCTGACGTTCGAGGAAACCCTGCACCTCCACTGGGGGCAGGTTTTCAAGGTGCGGCGGACGCTTCTGCACGAGAGGACCGAATTCCAGGATCTGGTCGTTTTCGAGTCCGAGACCTTCGGGCGGGTGCTGGCGCTCGACGGCGTGATACAGACCACGGAGGCCGACGAGGCGCATTACCACGAGATGTTGGCCCACGTACCGATCCTGGCGCACGGGAACGCGCGCGACGTCCTGATCGTCGGCGGCGGCGACGGGGGCATTCTGCGCGAGGTGGTCAAGCACCCCGGCGTGAACGCGACCCTAGTCGAAATCGACCCCGGCGTGATCGAGATGAGCCGGAAGCACCTGCCCTCCCTGTCCGACGGCGCCTTCGATCACCCGCGCGCGCGGGTCGTGATCGGCGACGGCGCGAAATTCGTGGCCGGGGCAGCGGAGACGTTCGACGTGATCATCGTCGATTCCACCGACCCCCACGGCCCCGGAGCGGTCCTGTTTTCCGAGGCCTTCTACGCCGATTGCCGCCGTCGGCTGGCTCCGGGGGGGATCATGGTGACCCAGAACGGCGTGCCGTTCCTGCAACCCGACGAACTCGGGCACGGTTGGCGCCGGCTGCGCTCCCACTTCGACGACGTCTGGTTTTACGTCACCGCGGTGCCGACCTATCTCGGAGGGTTGATGACCCTGGGGTGGGCCAGCCTCGACCCGGCCTGCCGACGGCAACCGGTGGAGTCGATTCGGTCCCGCTTCGACGCCCTCGGCCTCAAAACCCGTTACTACACCCCGGACATCCACGTCGGGAGCTTCGCCCTGCCCCGCTACATCCAGGACCTGATGGCGGAATAGACCCCAAGACCATCGGGTCACCCCGATGGATGGGTCCCCGCCTTTCCCGAACCGGCGGGATCGCCTATGGTGGTGGGATCATGGCGATGGAGTTTCCCTTTCCTGGCCGGCCGGCGTCCGGTCCTCCGGCGGATTTCCGGCTGGTGTCGGATTACGCGCCCGCCGGGGACCAACCCCAGGCCATCGAGTCGCTCGCCGACGGGCTTTCCCAGGGCGAGCGGGATCAGGTTCTGCTCGGAGTCACCGGCTCGGGCAAGACCTTCACCATGGCCCAGGTGATCCGCCGCATGGGCCGCCCGACGGTGGTGATGGCCCCCAACAAGACCCTCGCCGCCCAGCTTTACGGGGAGATGAAATCCTTCTTCCCCGACAATGCGGTCGAATATTTCGTCTCCTACTACGACTATTACCAGCCGGAGGCCTACGTCCCCCGGACCGACACCTACATCGAGAAGGACGCCGCGATCAACGAACAGATCGACCGGATGCGCCACGCGGCGACCCGGGCCTTGCTGGAACGGCGGGATGTGATCATCGTCGCCTCGGTGTCGTGCATCTATGGCCTGGGATCCGTCGAGTCGTATGCCCGGATGGCGGTCCCGGTGCGCCGGGGAGACGTCATCGACCGCAACGCCCTGTTGCGGAAATTCGTCGAGTTGCAGTACCGCCGCAACGACCACGCCTTCACCCGCGGGGCCTTCCGCGCGCGCGGCGACCTGATCGAACTGTTCCCCAGCCACTACGAGGACCGGGCCTGGCGGGTCAGCCTGTTTGGGGACGAGGTGGAAAGCATCCACGAGTTCGACCCCCTGACCGGCGAAAAGGTTCTGTCCCTGGAGGACATCACCGTTTACCCCAACAGCCATTACGTGACGCCGCGCCCGGCCCTGTCCCAGGCGATCAAGGGCATCAAGGCCGAGTTGAAGACCCGCCTGGAACAGTTCGAGGCCGAAGGCAAACCGCTGGAGGTCGAACGGCTCCAGCAACGGACCCGGTTCGACATTGAGATGCTGGAGACCACCGGCCATTGCAAGGGCATCGAGAACTATTCCCGCTTCCTCACCGGCCGCGCCCCCGGCGAACCGCCGCCGACGCTGTTCGAATACCTGCCCGAGGACGCCCTGCTTTTCGTGGACGAAAGCCACGTCACCGTACCCCAGATCGGGGGCATGTACCGGGGGGACTTCGCGCGCAAGTCCACCTTGTCCGCATACGGATTCCGCCTGCCGAGCTGCATGGACAACCGGCCTCTCAAGTTCGAGGAGTGGGAGACCATGCGCCCGGCGACCGTGTTCGTCTCCGCCACTCCCGGCCCGTGGGAGATGGAACGCACCGGGGGCGTCTTCGTCGAACAGGTGATCCGCCCGACCGGACTGGTGGACCCGGTGTGCGTGGTGCGCCCGGTGGAACGTCAGGTGGACGACCTGATGGCCGAATGCCGTGCCGCCGCCGACCAGGGACAGCGGGTGCTGGTCACCACCCTGACCAAGCGCATGGCCGAGGACCTGACCGAATACCTGTCGGAAAACGGCGTCCGGGTGCGCTATCTGCACTCGGATATCGACACCATCGAGCGGATCGAGATCATCCGCGATCTCCGCCTCGGCACCTTCGACGTGCTGGTGGGGATCAACCTTTTGCGGGAAGGACTGGACATCCCGGAATGCGCCCTGGTGGCCATCCTCGACGCGGACAAGGAGGGATTCCTCCGCTCCACGACCTCCCTGATCCAGACCATCGGCCGCGCCGCCCGCCACCTGGAGGGGCGGGTGATCCTCTATGCCGACCGCATGACCGGGTCCATGGAGCGCGCCATCTCCGAAACCGGCCGCCGCCGGGAGAAACAGCAGGCGTTCAACGCGGAAAACGGCATCACCCCGGAAAGCATCCGGGGACACATCACCGATATTCTGGGCAGCGTGTATGAACGGGACTACCTGACCGTGGACGCCGGAAACGACGCCCTTCCCCTCCCCGGCCACAACCTGCGCGCCCACATCGCCGACCTGGAAAAACGCATGAAGGCCGCCGCCGCCGACCTGGAGTTCGAGGAAGCCGCCCGTCTGCGCGACGAACTGCGGCGGATCGAATCCCTTGAACTGGGCGACGGAGTGATGCTGGGCGGCCGTCCCCCGCCACCCACCGGCACCCCCGGACGCGCCTCCAGGCCGAAGGGACGGCGGCGGTGAGACCACGGCCGGAAGCCGCCCGGCACACCTCGACGCGGCGAGCAGGCCGTTTTTTTATGATCGCGCCGGCCCGGTCCATGGTAGAGGGAAAAGCGGCCCGGGTGGTGTATCCGGCGCCGTGACGATACGGACCGCGACATCGATGTCTTCCTCTTCCGATCTCTCCGGACTGCCCCGGTCGGACCTGACCGACGACGGCGGGCTTGTGCTCGACGCCCTGTTGTGGGGGACCGGCGATGTGGGTGGAGCCGTGGCCGAGGTGGTGTCGCGCGGGTACGCGGCCATGCCGGCGGGGGGGCTGACCAGCGCCATCCGCTCGTTCGCCTATCGCCGTGACGAGGGGTTCGCGGCCTTCCGCGACGTGGTGGCGATCCGGCCCAAGGGCGCGCTGGAAGCCGAGGTCGTCGATCCCGCCATCCCCCTGCCGGAGTTGAAGAGCCATCAGGTGTTCATCGACCGGGCGCGCGGACTGGTGGCCGCCGGGGCCGGGCTGACCTTCGCCCAGGTCAATGATGCCCTCGCGAAACACGTGGACCCCTTGGCCCGGGTTCTGGTCGACCTCACCAGCGTCGGATCGGCGTTCGTCGGCGGAGTGGTGGCGACCGGGGGCATGGGGCCGATGCGCCTGCCCCCCTCGGCGACGCTGGAGGCGGTCTGCGTGGCCGACGGCGGCCCCCCCAGGGTGCTTACGGACCCCGTGGGCATCGCGTCCGTGG
>JADGDA010000235.1 GCA_015228695.1 Alphaproteobacteria bacterium | reverse complement strand
ATCCTGGCCTACCTCAATGTCCTGCGCCAGACGCGGCTGGTGGAACTGGCGAAGGGCACCGAGATCAACATCAAGCGCCAGCTCAACCTTGAGGACGAACGGGTCAAGAGAGGCTCCGGCATCGCCGTCGACGTCCTTCAGGCCAAATCGAGACTGCAACTCGCCAAGGAAAAGCGCGTCTCCTTCGAGGGCGCCCTTGCCGATGCCGAAACCCGTTACCGGCAGGTGTTCGGGCATTCCCCCGAAGTGCCCAACATGTCCCTGCCGCTGCCGCCCATGATCGCGTTGCCCGAAAAGGTGGAGGACGCGATCGAGGTCGCCAAGAAGGAAAATCCCTCCGTCCTTTCCTCCGGCAAGCAGGTCCTTGTCGATCAGGAGAAACGGGACGTGGCGCGGGCGGGTTTCATGCCCTCGGTCAATCTGGTGATTGAAAACAATTACACCAGCGACGTGGACACGGTCATCGGGGTTAAGCGCGATACCCAAATCCTGGTCAAGGCGAGTTGGGAGCTTTTCAACGGGTTCGGCACCAGCGCGGGGGTCGCCCAGGCGGCCTTGGAATACGGCGCCAGCCAGGACAAGAGCATTCAATCGCTCCGCAAGGCGACCGAGGCGACGCAATTGGCTTGGCAGGCCCTGCAAACCGCGCGCAAACGGATGGCGCTGCTGGAAAACGCCATGAACATCGCGGCCGAGGTCTTCGACGCCCGGCGGAAACTGCGCGAGGCCGGGAAGGAAAACGTGATCAACGTCCTCGACGCCGAGAACGAGTTGTCCAATGCCCGGATCAACTTCACCGGGGCGTCCTTCGACGCGCGGCAGGCCACCTATCAGCTTCTTGCCGCCATGGGCCGCCTGATGCTGGACAAGGCGGTGGTCGCCTCCGACGGCACCGAGGTCGCATTGCCGATCCCGGTCAAGGATGTGGACGAGGGGACGGCCACCGCCTTGACCGTTCCCCTGCCCGGCGACATCGCTCCGACGGATACGGTTCCCTCGCCCCCTCCCGGCGCGATGCCGGAAGGCGCCAATCCCTTTGACTCCCCGTTCCAGCCCGATGAGTCGTCGGTGCAGCTTTCTCCGGCTCCCGCCCCGGCGCCGACGACCTCGCTCGATCCGTCTCCCTTCGACCAGCCGCCGGTGCCGAAGGCGAGCCCGCGAATCCCGGTGTCGACCTCGCCCATCGCCCCGGACGCGAAACCGGCCGAGGCCAAATCGGCGCCCGAGGTGATGCCGCCGACCGAGGAGCCGTTCGACGCCCTTCCGACCCTCAAGGACAAGCCGCGCAAGGCCGAGCCCGCGCAGCCCAAACAAACGCCTTCGAAGCCGGTGGCGGCCCCGACGAAGCCGCCGGCCCGTTCCTCCGACGCGATGCTGGCACCCACTCCGGCTCCAGTTCCAGCTCCAACTCCAACTCCGGCTCCGGCTCCAGTGAAACGGGACCCCGGCCCGGCTCCGGCGAAGCCTCCGTCGGGTGGATTCGGGGGGGTCTCGGACAACCCCTTCGACATGCCGTTCGTGCCCCAGTAGCCCATGCCGGATACCCACTACATACGGGACGTCCTTATCCTCCTGGCCTCGGCCCTGGTCTGCGTCCCCCTGTTCGAGCGGCTGAGGATGGGGCCGGTGCTGGGCTATCTGGCGGCGGGATTCGTCGTCGGGCCCACCGGGTTTCAACTGATTTCCGGGATCGAGGGCACCCGGGCGCTGGCCGAACTCGGCGTCGTGTTCCTGTTGTTCACCATCGGGCTGGAACTGACCTTCGAGAGGCTGAAATCGATCGGTCTGCGGGTTTACGGTCTCGGACTGGCACAGGTCACCGTGACCGCGACCCTCATCGGCCTCGTCGTGGTGGCGTCCGGTTACGACACCGCCACCGGGATCACGGTCGGGGGGGCGCTCGCCCTTTCCTCGACCGCCATCGTTCTCCAGGTGCTGGCGGACCGCAATCAGCACAAGACCCGTTTCGGCCGGGTGGCCCTGGCCGTTCTGCTGTTGCAGGATTTGGCGGTCAGTCCGCTTCTGGTGCTGTTGGCCGTGCTGGGGCGCGATCACGGCGCGATCACGGCGTCCCTGTGGTCGGAGTTGGGAATCGCGGCGGTCAAGGCGGCCGTGGCCATTGCCGTCATCCTGGCCCTCGGGCGGGTGATGCTGCGCCCCCTGCTCCGGGTCGTGGCCGTCACCCGCAGTCCGGAACTGTTCGCCGCGATGACTCTGCTCGTGGCCCTCGGGACGAGCTGGCTGACCGAACAGGCCGGGTTGTCCATGGCGTTCGGGGCGTTTCTGGCGGGGCTTCTGCTGGCGGAGACCGAATACCGGCATCAGGTGGCGGCCGATATCGAGCCCTTTCGCGGCACCCTGCTCGGGCTGTTCTTCATGACGGTGGGGATGATGGTGGACCTCCGCATCGTTGTTTCCGACGGAGGCTTGGTCGTGGCCCTGCTGGCGGCGTTGCTGGTGGGGAAGACGCTGGTTCTGGCGGGCCTGGGCGTGCTGTTCGGATTCCAGGGCTGGCGTGCGCTCCGGCTCGGGTCGCTGCTGTCCCAGGGGGGCGAGTTCGCCTTCGTCCTGCTGGGCATGGCCATGGCATCCCATGTGATCCCCGGCCCGTTGGGGCAGGTTCTGTTCGTGGTGGTGGCGGCCAGCATGGCGGTGACGCCGCCCATGGTGGCCTTCGGCGGCCGGCTTCTCGGATTCCTGGAAAGCCGCGAGGCCCTGGAAGCGGCGCGGTTGGGCCACGACGCCGGGGAAATGAGCGGCCACGTCATCATCATCGGCTTCGGCGAGGTGGGACGGATCATCGCCCGGATGCTGAAAGCCTATGGGCTTTCCTATCTGGTCATCGACCTCAGTCCCCGGCGGATCATCGAGGGGCGAGGCCGGGGCGAGCCCGTCTTCTATGGTGACGCCGGGCTGGCGACGGTGCTGCACGCCGCCGCCGTGGAGCGGGCCCGTTCCGTGGTCGTGGCCACGGGCAAGCCGTCCATGACCCTACGAATCGCCCAGACCCTGCGCGGCAATTTTCCCCACGTCCCGGTGTTCGCGAGGGGAGGCGATGAGCAATCGGTGATCGATCTGTACAAGATGGGCGTCATCGACCCGGTGCCCGAGACCACGGAAGTCGGCCTGCGGCTGTCCGGGGCGATCCTGGACCAAGGCGGCGACCCGCCGGGATTGCCGGCAAACAACAAGGGACCGGCGGGCTGACGGGTCGTTTTCGGCTCCTCGACGTCGCAAGCGGAAATGAACCTGCCCCAATCGCCGGGGGGCCTTGGCGTTCAGCGCGGGGAAGGATTACTTGGCGGAAGCGCGGATCATGGTTTTGATCGCGGCGCGGGGATGACCGGACATTTCGGCGATCTTCCTGTCTTGCTCCTCGATCATGTCGCGCGCGGGAGCGTCCCCATCCAGACCACCCAAAAGGGTGGAAGGAATACGGCGGTTCGACGACCGGGTCCCGTCCTCGTAGAGGATATCGAACAGGACGAAGGCGTTGTCGGTCTGCTTCTTGTTGCGGGCCATCGCCCCCCCGTCGTCGGTGATAAAGTCGTCGGTGATGAAGTCGCCGGTGGGCACCCGGACCGGGCGCACACACAGGCCGGAAGGCAACGGCCCGGAACCGGAAAGCAACGGGTAGAGGAGGATGCCCCTCCACCACGTCGCAATCCGGCGGCACGTTCCCCGGAGGTTATCCGGCCAGGGTGATCGACACGGCCTCGCGGCCCTTCGGCGTGTCGACCACGCGCATGGAGACCGCTTGGCCTTCGGCGAGATTGGTCAAGCCGGCCCGTCCCAGAACGGACACATGGATGAAGACGTCCTTGCCCCCATCCTCGCTGGCGATGAATCCGAATCCCTTTTCGGCGTTGAACCACTTGACGGCTCCGGACATTTCCGTGGCCGTCGACGGGTCGGGAGCATGCCGGTGGGCGCGCGCCCCACCTCCCCCGCCGCCACCGCCGCCGCCGAAACCGGACGATCAATCTTGGGCGAATTTCGACAACATGACATAAATAAATCGCTTTTTATTTATATATATAAATATACATTTTTTTAATTTCTCTTGTTTTAAATATAAACTTTTACTCTTTTTATTTTCATG
>JADGDA010000234.1 GCA_015228695.1 Alphaproteobacteria bacterium | reverse complement strand
GACTTGCCGAAACGCTCGGCGACCGTCGTCGCGAACGGATAAACGGTGCTGGACCCCGCCATGCGGATATGGTCGCGCGCGGACTGGGCCTGAGCCGCGCCGGCAACGGAAACCGCCGCCGCGACGGCGAGAACGAGTACGTTCTTGTTCAAGAGAACCTCCGAAAGTGCATCGTGGATGAGGGCTACACCCTACTCGGAAACGGTGACTCCTTGATGACGGTTGGATGAATTTTTTGTGACAATCGGGCAAAACATGAAGGATATCAAAGTTTGTAAAAGGACCGGAACCAATCCACGAACCTGGGAATCCCGACGTCGATGGGGATTGACGGCTGGAAGCCGATGTCGCGGCGGATGGCGGAGATGTCGGCGTAGGTCTCCTTGACGTCGCCGGGCTGCATGGGTTCGAAGCGAAGCTCGGCCTTGCGGCCCAGGGCGCTTTCCAGGACGCCGATGAAGCGCATCAGGGGCTCGGCCTGATTGTTCCCGATATTGTAGACCCGTTGGGGCGGGGTCCCGCCGTCGTCCCGTGGGGGATGATCCAGACAGCCGATCACCCCATCGACGATGTCGTCGATATAGGTGAAGTCGCGCCGCATGTCGCCGTTGTTGAACACCCGGATCGGCCGCCCCTCGACGATGTCCTTCGCAAAGGAGAAATAGGCCATGTCCGGGCGGCCCCAGGGGCCGTAGACGGTGAAGAAGCGCAGCCCGGTCATGGGAATCCGGTAGAGGTGGCTGTAGGCGTGGGCCATCAGCTCGCCCGCCTTCTTGGTCGCGGCGTACAGCGACACCGGATGATCGACCCGGTCTTCCATCGCGAACGGCAATTTCGTGTTGGCGCCGTAGACCGAGGAGGAACTGGCATAGACGAGGTGGCGGAACTCCTTGATCCTACGGCACATCTCCAGCACCACCAGATGGCCCTCGATGTTGGAGCGGCTGTAGGCGAAGGGATTGACCAGCGAATAGCGGACCCCGGCCTGGGCGGCCAGGCTGATGATGGAGGAAAGCCCCGGATGGGCGTCCAGCAACGCGAACATCGCCTCCCGGTCGGCGATGTCGAGGCGGTGGAACCGGAATCCGTCGAAGCCGCGCAAAAGATCGAGACGGGCGTGCTTGAGGGCGGGATCGTAGTAGTCGTTGATCTGATCGACCCCGATCACCTCCTCGCCCCGTTCAAGCAGGCGCCGGCAGACGTGGAAGCCGATGAATCCGGCCGCGCCGGTGACAAGGACGGACATGGCTGCACTCCGGGGACAAGACCAAGCCCCTCCATATACCGGCAGGCGGGACGGAATGCACCCCCTTCGTCACGGCGACAAAGCTCTTTGCAAGTCCGTCCGCTCCCGTTAGAATCGAACCGCTCGGGGGGCTGCCCTCCGGTGGACGGATGACGAAGTTCAGGCGGGTGCGGTTCTAGATGAAAATCACCCAGGTGGGCACGACGGGGGCGACGGGGACGCGCCGGACCGACAAGACGGAAAAGGGCAAGGGCGGCGCGTTTGCCGGCCATTTGAAGAAGTACCTGTCCGACGGCGGCCCCGAGGACGACGTGGGGGCGTTGGACAGCACCTCTGCGCTGGCCAACGTGAACGCGATCCTGATGGTCCAGAGCGTGGACGGCGACGAGGAGGCCGGAAAGCAGGCCCGGCGGCGGACGATCCAGCGCGGCGAGGAGATCCTCGATCAACTTGAAACCGTGCGGCGCGATCTTCTCTCCGGCGCGATCCCGAAGGAACGTCTGGCCAATCTGGCGCAAATCACCCGCAGCCGGCGCGAACAGGGCGTCGACCCGCTGCTCGCGGCCATCCTCGACGAAATCGAACTCCGGGCCGAGGTCGAACTGGCCAAGCTGACCCGTTCCTGACATATCCCCCGGAAGCCGTGTCAGGCCATGTCCTGACCGGTCGCCGCTTTGTCGAGAAGGGCGATGGTCTCCGGGACGCCGTAGAGGGCCATGAACGAGCCCATGCGCGGCCCCTCGTCCTGACCGAGGAGAATCTGGTACAGCGCCTTGAACCAGGCCTTGAGGTCGGGGAAGCAGGGGTGGCGCTTGCCGACTTCATAGGCCAGGGTCTGCAAGTCGTCGGCCGAGGCGCCGGGGGGCGCCTGTTCCAGGGCGGCCTTCAGGTCGCGCAGGGCCGCCGCTTCGTCGGCGGTCGCCTTCCGGTAGCGCGTCGCCGGCAGGATGAAATCGTGGTAATAGGCGATGGCGTGGCCCACCAGCCGGTCCATCATCGGCGAGCTGTCCGGCCCGGCTCCGGGGGCGTAACGGCTGATGTAGTGCCACAGCGCCGCCGGGTCCGAGGAATGGCAGACGCTGACCAGATTGAGCAGGGTGCCGAACCCGACCGGGGCTCCCTCCGTGGGCGGGTGGCCGTCGTGGATGTGCCAGGCCGGATTGTTGAGGCGGTCCTTGCCCTCCTGTTCAGGGAAACGCTCGCGGAAGGACAGATACTCGTCCACGGCGCGCGGGATCACGTCGAAATGAAGCCGCTTGGCCGTCTTCGGCTTCTGGAACATGAACAGGGACAGCGACTCCGCGGGGGCGTACTTCAGCCATTCTTCCACGGCGAGGCCGTTGCCCCTGGACTTGGAAATCTTCTGACCCTTGTCGTCCAGGAACAGTTCATAGGTCAGGTTCACCGGCGGAGCGCCGCCGAGCGCGCGGCAGATGCGCGAGGACAGCTTGACCGAATCGATCAGGTCCTTACCCGACATCTCGTAATCTACCCCCAGCGCGAACCAGCGCATGCCCCAGTCGGCCTTCCATTGCAGCTTGCAACGGCCGCCGGTGACGGGGACCTCGATCTTTTTCCCGTCGTCCTCGTAGACCACGGTGCCGGCGTCCGGGTCGCGGTGGACGATCGGCACCTGAAGGACGATCCCCGTTTTCGGGCACAGGGGCAGGAAGGGGGAATAGGTGGCGCGCCGCTCCGGCCCCAGGGTCGGCAACACCACGTTGATCACCTCGTCGTAGTGGGCCAGGACCGTGAGCAGGGCCTTGTCGAAGAGCCCGGCGCGATAGCATTCGGTGGCGCTTTTGAACTCGTACTCGAAGCCGAACGAATCGAGGAACGCGCGCAGGCGGGCATTGTTGTGGTGGCCGAAGCTTTCGTGGGTTCCGAACGGGTCGGGAATGCTGGTCAGGGGCTTTCCCAGGTGAGGCGCGATCTTGTCCTTGTTGGGGATGTTGTCGGGAACCTTGCGCAGCCCGTCCATGTCGTCGGAGAAGGCGAACAGCCGGCTTGGGATGTGGGGCGCGAGGATTTTCAGGGCATTGCGCACCATGGTGGTGCGCACCACCTCGCCGAAGGTGCCGATGTGCGGCAGGCCGGAGGGACCGTACCCGGTCTCGAACAGGACATAGCCCTTGTCCGGGGTCCGGCCTTTCAGCCGCTCGTCGAGAAGGCCCCGGGCCTCCACGAAGGGCCAGGCGGCGGAATGGCGCGCCAGTTCGGCAAGGGCCGCCGGATCGGGGGGAGCGTTTCTGGACATGGCGGGGAAATTAGGCCGGTGGGAAAGGAACGTCAATTGAAGAAGACGGCGATGTCAGGGCGCCCATCCGATCGCCGAGAACCTTCCGGGCGAGTTTTTCCGCCTCCTGGCCCCGGCCCAGGTCCTCCAGCACCATGTAGTAGCTCTGCACCGACAGGGACGCGGACTCGACCAGGGTGCTGGCCGGGTCGTTCGCCCGCCTGTCCATGGCTTCCTTCAGGCTCTGAAGAGCGAGCGCCAGTTTCCCGAGGGTGCGGGAGACCGCCTCCTCCAGTCCGTTGCGGGCGGCGATGGCGTCTTTACGGTGTTTTTCCGCGTCGGTCCGGGCGGTGGCCAGGCGGGCGCGCAGGTCCTGGTTTTCCTTCTGCAACCGCATGGCCTCGTCGAGAGCGGCATGGAAGCGGGCGTTCAGTTCCCGGAGTTCCGCCCTGGCCTCGGCAAGCAGGGCGTGGGGGTCGAGGTTCCCCCCTTCGCCGCGAATCCGCCGCATGCGCCGAAACGCGGCGACATAGGGGGCGATGGCTTCGTGCTGAAGGGCGACACCGGCGCGAAGGCCGCATTTTTCCAGCCGCGCGGCCACGTCCTCGCGGCGGAACAGCA
>JADGDA010000233.1 GCA_015228695.1 Alphaproteobacteria bacterium | reverse complement strand
ACCAGGGGCTCGGGAGGAGGGACGACCGCGCCGTTCTCCTTCCGCCACAGGCCGTCCATGACCGGGACCGCCTCGCCTCGGGACAAAGCGGTCACCAGATCGAGCAGCACGTCCTCGCCATCGCCGCACACCACGTAATCGGCGGCGGCGGCGCGGGTGGTCTCGCGGGGATAGACCCCGCAATGCGGCCCGCCGAGCACGATCACGGTCTTGGGCAGAAGCCGCCGGGTCTCCTCCACCGTCTTCCAGCACGGGTACCAGAAATCCGTCCACGCGGTGATGCCGACCACGTCGGGACGCATCTCCGCCAAGCGGGCGGCGGTCTCCTCCGGGGTCAGGTCCTCCATCTGCGCGTCGAGGCAATGGACGTTGAAGAAACCCTTCGCGCGCAGATAGGTGGCGAGGATCAGGATCGACAGCGGCGGCTTGAAACCGATGCTCTGGTTGCGGTTGAAGGTGTAGAGGGTCTGGACGCTGTGCCGGCTCGACGGGTAGACCAGGACGACCTTGATCCCCTGATCCTTGACGGTTCCCGTGCCGGCAAGAGACGTTCCATGTCGTGAATCGGGCATGTCCTCACCTCCCGGAGATTCAACCGTCGGCCCGCTTGCGCCTCATGGCGTCCTTCAGGCGATGTTCCAGAACGGTCGCCGCCTCCGTCCCGCTGCCGAACACGTTGCGCACCGTGCGCACGATGCGCGGCAGATGCAGCAGATAGCCGATCCCATAGTTGAACAGCATCGCCAGCAATCGATAGAGCGCCAGCTCCCTCGGACCCATGCGTCCGTTCTTGGTCATTGGGTTGAGGGCGGTGAAGTCGGAGTTGAGCGAGGTCAGGGAGAGGAAATAGGCATCGTCGAGGGTCACCTCTCCCGCGTCCATCAGTTCCTGGAACAGCTCGCTGCCGGGATACGAGGAGTAGAGATTGATGGGGACCTCGTCCACCCCCAGGATCGACAGCTTCATTCCGTACAGGATCGTGCGCAGCACGTCGGCTCGGGTTTCTCCGGGAAAGCCGATGATCAGATTGGCCCGCACGACGATCCCGAGGCGGCGGGCCGTCAGGATCGAGTGGGTGAGCTTGTCCAGGGAAATCTTTTTCTTGATGCGTTCGAGGATGCGGGCGGACCCGCTTTCCGGCGCGTACACCAGATAGGAACAGCCCGCCTCCTGCATCAACGGCAACGTCTCGTCGTCCAGCGCTTCCGAACGGGTTCCGGACGGCAACGACCACCTGAGGCGGATGCCCTCGTCGAGCAGGCGGCGGCAGAAGGCGATGGTCCATTTCTTCTTGGTGATGGCGGTCAGATCATAGAATTGCAGGCTGGTGATGCCATAGCGGGCGATGTAGCTCTTGATCTCCGCGACCAGATCGTCGATGTCGCGCAGATTGTAGCGGGTCGTCCACATCCGCGGGTTGGAGCAGAAGGTGCACTGGAAGGGACAGCCGCGCGAGGAGACGATGGGCATGTCGCGCTCGGTCTGGACGCCGAAGGACTTTCCCGCGCTCCAGAACCGCTCCAGGTATCCCTCCTCCCACCGGGGCCAGGCGAGCCGGTCGATGTCGCGGACGCGCGCCCTGGGCGGCTCGGCGATGAACGCGCCGTCGGCGCCGACGCGGCAGGTGCCCGGAATACCTTCGAGAGGCTGTCCCGACCGGACCCGTTCCAGGATTTCGAGCAGGGTTTCCTCGCCCTCCCCGACGGCCGCGAGGGTGACGGCCGGACAGTCGCGCAGGGTATATTCGGTCAGGGCCGAGATGTGTTCCCCGCCGACGATGATCGGCACGCCGGGAAAGCGCGCGCGGATATCGCGCAGAAGATGGCGCTGAACCGGCCACTCCCCCGAGAACATGAGGGAAAAGGCGATAAGGTCGATGTCGGCCGGAATGCGGTCGAGGATCGCCGGAATACGCAGCCCCTGGCAGGCGAACCCGGGGAAGTCCGGGTGGGACCAGGTCTGGTTCAGCCCCTCGGCAATGGGGTCCAGCAGGGTCGCCCGATAACCGTGCCCGCGCGCCGCCCCAAGCAGATAGGCCAGTCCGACCGACGGCGTCGCCTCGTTGTTGATGCCGCGGTCCCGGAACACGAGAGGTCCGCGCAGAAAGGCGACGTGGACTTCGTCCGGCGTTCGTGTCATCAACCGTTCCTTGGCGTGGCGGGAGGGATAGACTCTTAGCCTTTCGGGCTCGGGAAGACAAGCTCAGGGGTTGGCTTCGCGATGGGCGGACGGAGCGGAATGGACGGTGGAGAGGCGGGCGGTGGACGCGAGGCGTTCATCGAACGGCGCCGGGCGCGGGAAAGCGAACTGGCGGGCCGTCCGTCGGGATTCGTCGGCAACGCCACCTTTCACGCCTTTTCCTCCGCCGCCGGTCTGGCCTTGCGGGTGGTGGGGCTGGCCGGAGCCGGACACCGCAACGCCCTGTCCGTGCGGGTCGAGGAGATCGTGCTCGATTTCCCCGGCCTGCCGCCAGCCTTCGATGGGTATCGCATTCTGCACCTGTCGGATATGCATTTCGATCGCCTGCCCCGGTTGTCGGAGGAATTGGCGCGGACGCTCGCGGGCACCGAGGTCGATCTGGTCGCCGTCACCGGCGATTTCATGGATCGCCAGAGCACTCCCGCCGAGGTGATCGCCGGGCATGCCGCCCGCGTGCTCGGTTCCGTCACCGCCCGCGACGGGGTGTTCGCCACCCTCGGCAACCACGATGCCGTCCGCCTTCTTCCCGCGCTGTCCGCCATCGGGATTCGCATGTTGCTGAACGAGACGGCGACGGTGCGCAGGGGGGACGAACGGATTCGTCTGACCGGCATCGACGACGTCCATTCCTTCGCCACCCCCCACGCCTTCCGGGCCCTGGCCGACAGCGGCGACGGATTCAAGATCGCCCTGGTCCATTCGCCCGAGGCGGCCTCGGAGGCGGAGCGGGCGGGGTTCCGCCTGTATCTCGCCGGACACACCCACGGCGGTCAACTCTGCCTTCCCGGCGGGCGGCCCCTGTTCACCGGGATTCGCCGTCCGCACCGCAAGCTGTGCGCCGGTTTGTGGCGGGTGGGGGAGATGACCGGTTACACCAGCCGGGGGGCCGGGGTCACCAAGCTCCCGTTCCGCTTCAACTGTCCGGGCGAGGCGACGCTGTTCGTCCTCCGGGTGTTATCCGAATAGGGCGGCCAGGGCGTCCACGTCGATATGGGCCTCCAGATGCGCGGCCAGGGCGTCGAGGGTGGCCTCGATCCGGGTTTCGTAGGCGGTTTCCGCGCCCAACGCCCCGAGACCGGCCAGGAACGCCCGGCGGAATCCGTCGGCGGCGAACAGGCCGTGCAGGTAGCACCCCAGCACCCGGCCGTCGGGGGAGCGCGCCCCCTCTCCCGTCGGGGGGTGGCCGTCTAGTCTCAGCCAGGGCCGGTCCCGGTCCGGTCCGTCGGTGCGGCCCATGTGCATCTCGTACCCGCGCACGGCCTCGCCCGAGGCCAAGTCCACCGCCGTCGCCTCGCGGAGAATCTTGGCGCCGGACAGGACGGTGTCCACGGCGAGCAGCCCGAGTCCCTCGCTTTCCCCCGGGGGGCCCTCGACGCCGTCCGGGTCGCGCACCGTCCGTCCCAGCATCTGGTAGCCGCCGCAGATCCCGACGACGAGACCCCCCCGGCGGACGTGCGCCCGGATGTCGCAGTCCCAGCCCTCGGCCTTCAGCGCGGCGAGATCGGAGCGTGTCGCCTTCGAGCCCGGCAGGATCACCACGTCGGTATCCCCCGGGACCGCCTGCCCGCGATCGAGAAACCGGACCGAAACGCCGGGCTCGGCCATCAGCGGGTCGAGATCATCGAAATTGGAGATGCGGGGCAGTCGCGGGACCGCGATCCGGATGGCTCCCCCGCCCGGATCGCGCCGTTGCTCCAGAACCACGCCGTCCTCGGCGGGAAGCCGTCCGGCATCCCGGAACCATGGCACGATTCCGAGGGACCTCAGCCCGGTGTGCTTCCCGATGATTGCCAGCGCCGGATCGAACAGGGCCGGGTCGCCCCGGAACTTGTTGATCAGATAGCCCTTGACCCGTCCGCGCTCCGAGGCGGACAACAGGGCATGGACTCCGACGAGGGGGGCGATCACGCCTCCTCT
>JADGDA010000232.1 GCA_015228695.1 Alphaproteobacteria bacterium | reverse complement strand
CAGAAACAGTTCCAGGATCGCGAGCCGGACCTTGAACAGGTTCTCCTCCAGAGCCAACGAACTGCGCGACAGCATCAGCGCGCCGACGATCCGCTTGTAATGCTGCACCGGCACGGCGACGCTCAAGAGGCGGCTTTGGCGGGAATAGGCGCGCACGGCCCCGGCCGGCTCCCCGGACAGCGCCTCCGTCACCTCGCCGTAATCGGAAGCCTTCTGGGTGGCCCGCTCCCCATAGGCGGGCAGAGTCGAGTCGGCGGACTCCCCGTAAAGAATCCGGTCATAGACGGTCCGCAGCAACCCATAAAGGGTTCTGTCGGTATCGACCGGCGGCAGGTCGACGACCTGGACCAGACCACCGTGCCCGACCAGCAACCGGCTGTCGGCGATCATCTCGCCGTCCACGCCGAACAGGCGCGCCCGGACCTTGGCGGGCTCGGCGAGGCGGCGGATCATCATCCGCGCCACGTCGGCCACCAGATGCGGCGCGGCGATGGGAACCCGTATCGGCTTCGGCTTCTCCTCCTGGAGAGGCGGAGCGGTCGCGGGGTCGATGACCTTGACTCCTCCGACGATGTCGCCGGCGTCTGTGGGCGCGTCGCCCGGTTCCGGAGGCTTCGGCCCATCCGGTTCGTCCGCGCCGGGGTCCCAGAGAATCGTCTCGACGGCCACCGCTCCCTCACCCAGGGCCGCGGCGATCACCTCCGCGTTGGTGCGGAGGGAGGACAATTCCGAAGCGATCAGGGCGCGCTGATACTGATCCAGGTACAGGAGACCGGCGACCAGGAGAATCGGCGCAAGAAGGTTGACCGCCAGAATACGGCGGGTGAGCGGCGAGTTCAGAAGCTTGCGCCGCTTCCGCGCCGGCCAAGCCTCCGGGTTCACTCGGGAACGCCCTTGTACCGGTATCCGACGCCGTACAGGGTTTCGATCTGGGAAAAGTCGTCGTCCAACTCGCGGAATTTCTTGCGCAGGCGCTTGATGTGGCTGTCGATGGTGCGGTCGTCCACGTAGATGTTCTCTCCATAGGCCGCATCGATCAGTTGATCGCGGTTCTTCACATGTCCGGGCCGCTGCGCCAGCGCCGCCAGGATCAGGAACTCGGTGACGGTCAGGTCCGCCTGCTGGCCCTTCCACGAACACATGTGCCGGGCCGGGTCCAGAACCAAGTCGCCGCGCGTGATGGTCTTGTCCGTTCCGGACGGGGCGGAAAGACCCGCCTTCAGGTCGGAGCGCCGGGTCAGGGCGCGGATGCGCTCGATCAGAAGGCGCTGGGAGAACGGCTTTTTGATGTAGTCGTCGGCCCCCATGCGCAGGCCGAGAAGCTCGTCCACCTCGTCATCCTTCGAGGTCAGGAAAATGACGGGAACCGCGCTCTTCTGACGGAGCTTCTGCAACAGTTCCATGCCGTCCATGCGCGGCATCTTGATATCGAGCACGGCGAGGTCGACGGGATCGGCGACGATTCCGGCCAGGGCCGAGGCCCCGTCCGTATAAACGCGCACGCGGAATCCCTCGGCCTCCAGCGCCATGGAAACCGAGGTCAGGATGTTGCGGTCGTCGTCGACCAGCGCGATGGTGCGAACCACGGCGATTCCCCTCCCACTGCCGGGGCAGAGATTACTCCGGTCCCGGTTCCGGGGGAAGGGGGTCTCCGGCCCAGCGGGGCTTGCGCTTTTCGATCAGGGCGGCAACCCCCTCGCGCCCGTCGGAGGATGCCCGCGCCTTGGCGGCCCGGTGCGCGGTGTCGGAAAACAGGGTGTCGTTATCGGCGCGGCCGGTCACCGCGCGGATCAGTTCCTTGGCCGAGCCCTGCGCCTCGGGGGAAGCGGCGAGGAGACGCCCGAGCAGAACGTCCCGCGCGGCGGCAAGGTCGCCGTCGGGCACGACGCCGTGCACCAGCCCAAGCCGCAGCGCCTCGGCGGCGGAGAAGGACTCCGCCGTCAGGAAATACCGGCGGCAGGCCCTGGCGCCGATGGCCGCCACCAGATAGGGCGCCGCGACCGAGGGAATCATGCCGAACGACGCCTCCGTGAAGGCAAACGACGCCGTTTCCGAGGCGATGGCGATATCGCTGGCGGCCACCAGCCCGGCCCCTTCGGCGAACGCGGCCCCCTGAACCACGGCGAGGACGGGGCGCGGGCACTGGTGAATGGCCTTGAGCAATTGGGCCAGTTCGAGGGCCTCGGCCACGTTGGCGTCGAACGTGTCCGCGCCGAACCCGCGCAGCCGCTCGATATCCGCCCCTCGGGAAAAGGATGCGCCCCTGGCGGCCAGCACGACCACGCGGGCGGAATCGTCCGCCCCCACGTCCCGGAAAATCCGGGTCAGATGGGCGATCATGGCACCGTCGCAGGCATTGTGCCGATGGGGCCGGTTCAGGGTCACCAGAACGACCCCATCCTCGCGGCGCTCGAACAGCACATGCTGGCTCATGGGGCCGCTCCGCCCCCGTTCAGGCGAATAGAAATGGAACGTCCGTGGGCGTCGAGTCCCTCGGCCAGGGCCAGCGTCACCGCCGCCGGACCGACGGCCCCCAGCGCCGCCGCGTCGCAGGACAGCAGCGAGGTCCGCTTGAGGAAATCCAGTACCGACAGGCCGGAGGAGAACCGCGCGCTGCGCGCGGTCGGAAGGACGTGGTTGGGTCCACCCACATAGTCCCCCACCGCCTCCGGCGTATGGCGGCCGAGGAAGATGGCCCCGGCGTTGCGGACCTTCGCCGCGAACGCCTCCGGATCGGCCACGGCCAGTTCCAGGTGCTCGGGAGCGATACGGTCCACCAGCGCCACGGCCTGCTCCAGGCGGTCCACCACGATCACGAGTCCGTGGGTGTTCCAGCTCTCCCGCGCGATGGCGGCGCGGGAAAGGGTGGACAGGTGAACCTCCACCGCGTCCCGGACGCGGCGGCCGAAGGCGGAGTCGTCGGTGATCAGAATGGCCTGGGCGGAAACGTCGTGCTCGCACTGGGACAGCAGGTCGGCCGCGATCCACGACGGATCGTTGTCCCCGTCCGCCACCACCAGAATCTCCGAGGGGCCGGCGATCATGTCGATGCCGACGGTTCCGAACACCTGCCGCTTGGCCGCCGCCACATAGGCGTTGCCCGGTCCCACGATCTTGTCCACCGGAGCAATGGTCGCGGTCCCGTAGGCCAGGGCGCCGACGGCCTGGGCGCCGCCGATCCGGTAGATCTCATCCACGCCGGCCAGCCGGGCCGCCGCCATCACCAGAGGGTTGACCACTCCTTCCGGCGTCGGCACGACCATCACCAGACGCCCGACCCCGGCGACCTTGGCCGGAATGGCGTTCATCAGCACCGAGGAGGGATAGGCGGCGGTTCCTCCCGGCACATACAGGCCGGCGGCCCCCACCGGCGTCCAGCGATGCCCGAGCCCCACCCCCCGTTCGTCCTTGTAGAACAGGTCGGACGGCATCTGGCGGGCATGGAAGGCGCGGATGCGCTCGGCCGCGAATTCGAGCGCCTCGACCTGATCGGGCGGAGCCGCCGCCGCCGCAGTCACCGGATCAAGCCGCAAGGCGTCCGCGGTCAGGGACAGACGGTCGAAGCGCCGGGTGTACTCGATCACCGCCGCGTCGCCACGCGCCCGGACATCGGCCAGAATCGCGGCCACGGCGGCGCCCACCCCTGCATCGGTCTCCCGTTTCGACGCCAGCAGGGCGGAAAACACGGCCTCGAACGCGGGGTTGGAGATGTGCAGATCAAGCGGCATCGACCGCCTCGCGGAATCGTTCGATCCAGCGCCCCAGTTCCTCGGGCCGCGTCTTCAGGGCGGGGCGGTTGACCACCAGCCGGGACGTGACGTCGGCGATGTGCTCCACCTCGACCAGACCGTTGGCCTGAAGGGTCTGGCCCGACGACACCAGATCCACGATGCGCCGGCACAACCCCAGCACCGGAGCCAGTTCCATGGCACCGTTGAGCTTGATGCATTCCGCCTGGACACCGCGCTGGGCGAAGTGGCGGCGGGTGATTTCGGGGTATTTGGTCGCGACGCGGATATGGCTCCAGCGGGCGGGGTCATCGTCCTCGGAGAGCATGGCGGGCTCCGCCACCGCCAGACGGCAGGCGCCGATCCCGAGGTCGAGCGGTGCGTAAAGCTCGGGGTAGTCGAACTCCATCAGCA
>JADGDA010000231.1 GCA_015228695.1 Alphaproteobacteria bacterium | reverse complement strand
TGACCATCCACCGGCCGTGGGGGCAGTACCGCTCCATCGACGGGGGCGAGCGTTTTCAGGTGAAGCACATCACCGTCCAGCCCGGAGGCAAGCTATCCCTCCAGATGCACCACCACCGCACCGAACACTGGATCGTCGTCCACGGCACCGCCCGCGTCACCCGCGGCAACGATACGTTTCTCCTCCACGAGAATCATTCGACCTATATCCCGCTGGGCGTCCTCCACCGCCTGGAGAACCCCGGCAAGGTGCCCCTGTGGCTGATCGAGGTCCAGTCGGGAAGCTACCTGGGCGAGGATGATATCGTGCGCGTCGAGGACAACTACGGGCGGTCCTAACGCACGGCCTTGGGCGGAACGCCGGTGCCTTTTTCCTACTGAAGCGAACGGATGCTGGCGGGGAGTTCGGCGATGGCCCGTTCGACCAGGGCGTCGGCCTGCTGATCCGTCAGGTTCTGTTCGATCAACCGGTAGGCGGCGCCGACGGCGATGTCGATCGCGAGGTTGCGCACGTCGGCCATGGCCTGGGCCTCGGCCTGGGCGATGCGGATCATGGCCTGGGCCTCGCGGCGCTTGATCGCTTCTTCCAGTTCCGCCGCCGCCTCGCGCTTGTGGCGCTGCGCTTCCTCGCGGGCATGGACGACGATGGCCTCGGCCTCTTTCAGGGCGTCCCGCTGCTTGCGCTGGTACTCGGCCAGCAGGCCCTGGGCGTCCTCGCGCAGGGACTGGGCTTCCTCCAGACGGGTCTTGATCTTCTCCGACCGCATGTCCAGGGCGGAGGTGACGGCGGTGATCACCTTGCGCGCGGCGAAGCCGACGACGATCAGGAAGGAAACCGCAACCCAGAATTCGGGCTGGGCATAGAAAGCCTCGTGGCCGTGTTCGGGCACTTCCGACGGCTGGACGGTCGCCGTGTCGTGCCTGACGGCGGGCGGAGGAGCCTTGCCGGCCGGGTGGTTCGCAGCCTGGGCGGAGGTCATCAGCCGCGCTCCTGAATGGCCACGCCGACGGCGTCGAGGGCCTTGGAACCGTCCACGGAAACCCCCACCAGCCTGGACACCATGGCCTGGGCGGCGTCGGCGGCAATGTCGCGGACCTGGGTGAGCGCCGCGTCCCTGGCCGCGGCGATCCGGTCCTCGCCACCCTTGACCTGAACGGCCAGCCGCTCCGCGACTTCCTTGGTGCGGGTATGGACCAGCCGGGCGATGTCCTCGTCGGCGCTCTTGGCGATGCCGTGGGCCTGGATTCGAGCCTCCGCAAGGGCGCGCTCATAGGCCTGGATCGCGGCCTCGGCCTCGTTCCTGAGTTGGGCCGCGCGGTCGCGGTCGTTGTCGACCCGGCGTTGACGCTCGGTCAGCACCTCGGCGATCCGCGGCAGGGCAACCCTGGACATCAGCGCGTAGAGGACGGCGAAACACACCGCCAGCCAGAACAACTGAGACGGAAACGACGATGGGTCGAATTGAGGCATGAGCGCTGCTCTCCTGACTGGCCTGCCGGACGGCGTTCCCCGGCCCGGCGCCCGAAAACGGAGCGCCGGCCGGACACGGAACGCCCGGCTACTTCACCGCGAACAGCAGGATCAGCGCCACGACCAGGGCGAACAGAGCAATGGCCTCGGTCACGGCGAAGCCGATCCAGCCATAAAGCTCGACATTGGACTTGGCGGCCGGATTGCGGCCGACGGTGGCGATCAGGGTGGCCCAGATGTTGCCCACGCCGATACCCGAACCGATCATGCCGATGGCGGCCAGGCCCGCACCGATCATCTTCGCCGCTTGAGGATCCATTTACGTATACCCTTTCCTTGTCTCAATGCATGTTTATCGCGTCGTTCAGGTAGATGCACGACAGGATCGTGAACACATACGCCTGAAGAAACGCGATGCCGAATTCCAGAATGGTGATGCCGATGGTCGCCGCCAGAGGCACGATGCCCAGCAGGAGGGGAACCGTCACGATGAAGCCCGCCAGCACCTTGAGCATGATGTGGCCGACGGTCATGTTGGCGAAAAGACGCACCGACAGGCTGAAAGGCCGGGAGAGGTAGGAGATCAGCTCGATCGGAATGAGGATCGGCGCGGTCAGAATCGGCGCCCCGTGCGGGAAGAACATGCGCAGGAAGTGCAGGCCGTGGCGGGCGAAGCCGATGATGGTCACGCCGATGAACACGGTCAGCGCCAAGGCGCCGGTCACCGCGATGTGGCTGGTATAGGTGAACCCGTAGGGCATCATCCCAAGGATGTTGCCGAGGGTCACGAACATGAACAGGGTGAAGATGAAGGGGAAATACCGCGCCCCCTCCTTGCCGACGTTGTCGCGCACCATGTTGGCGACGAATTCGTAGGTCACCTCGGCCAGGGACTGCCAGCGGCCGGGAACGAGCGAACGCCCGCCCATCCCCAGAACCAGGAACACATAGCTCGCGACCACCGCGAGGACCATGAACAGGGCCGAGTTGGTGAACGAGACATCGACCCCACCCATCTGAATCGGGATCAGGGGGTGAATCTCAAACTGATGAACCGGACTTGCCAAAGCTCCCCCTTCACCCCAGCGGGCCATCACCCCAGCGGACGACCCCCCCGGGCCTCACCCGCGCTCTTGCCCGTCTTGCCCGTCTTTTCGGGCCTTCCCGGCTTCGGCTCCAACCTTGGCACGTCTCGCCGCCTGTCCAAGCCCGACCGAATCGTCGTAGCCCTTGACCACGCGGTAGACATTCATCACGCCGGCGGCGCCTCCCAGAAACAGAAACACGACCATGAACCACGGCCGCGTATCCAGCCACCCGTCCAGAAACCACCCGATCCCCGTACCAACGGCAAGAGCCGACACCAACTCGATGCTGATCCGCCAAGCCATGCCGATCCCCGATAACCGGGACGCGGTTCCGGCGGACGCCGCCCCACCACCGGAGCCCCCGCGTTCCATGGCGCGGAGACGATCCGTGATGTCGTCCAGTGTCGGGGGGGTGCCATCCTTTTCCACGTTGACCGCCGCTCCCACCACGCCCCATCCCCCCCTGGACGCGACGCGGCACTGCCTTCAGATAGCCTGGACACCATAGATTTGCGCCCCCTCCCTGTCAAGTTCAGGCTCATCGGGTGAACCCGATGAGCCTTGTTTTTTCGCCCCCTCAATGGCCGTTGGCAAGCCCCCTTGCCGGACGGAGGCATGGGCATGCTTTCCCTCACCCGCCTGCCTTGGTCACGTTTCCAACAGTGCATCCGCGCTTTTGAGGTCGACCGAGACCAACTGGGAGACGCCCCTTTCCCCCATGGTGACGCCGAACAGCCGGTCCATGCGCGCCATGGTCGTGCGATGGTGGGTGACGATCAGGAAACGGGTGGCCGAAAGGGCCGCGATTTCCTTGAGCATGGCGCAGAACCGGTCGACGTTGGCGTCGTCCAGGGGCGCGTCCACCTCGTCGAGGACGCAAACCGGGGCCGGATTGGTCAGGAAGACGGCGAACAGCAGGGCGACGGCGGTCAAGGCCTGCTCCCCGCCGGACAGAAGCGAGAGAATCTGGAGCCGTTTGCCCGGCGGCGAGGCCATGATCTCCAGCCCCGCCTGCAAGGGATCGTCGGATTCGGTCAGGCTGAGGTGGGCGCGGCCTCCGCCGAACAGGCGCACGAACAGGTCGCGGAAGTGCCGGTCCACCGCCTCGAAGGAAGCCATCAGACGGTCGCGGCCCTCGCGGTTGATTTCGGCGATTCCCTGACGCAGGCGGGCGATCGCGGCGGTCAGGTCCTCGCGCTCGGACTGAAGGGCGCCGGTCTGCTGTTCCAGTTCGGCCGCCTCCTGTTCCGCGCGCAGGTTGACCGGCCCCATGGTTTCCCGCTCCCGCAGGAGGCGTTCGAGGCGGGCTCCGTCGTCGCCGACGGGGAGTTCGGCCTCGTCCTCCCCCTGCCCGGCGATCTCCGGAAGCTGCTCCGGGGTGCAGTTCAGGCGTTCGTCGATGCGCACGGCCACGGAGCGGCAGGTTTGACGCCCCTGCTCCACCTGGGCCTCGCAGCGCACCCGTTCCTCGCGGGCCGCCGCCTGGGCGTGTTCCGCGTCCTTGAGGTCCCGGTCGGCCTCGCGCAACAAGGTTTCCGCCCGGGCCAGACGGTCGGCCATTTCCCGGCGCAGGACCTCGGCGGCGGCGGTCTGGTCGAG
>JADGDA010000230.1 GCA_015228695.1 Alphaproteobacteria bacterium | reverse complement strand
GAACGGACGATAGAGGCGGACGTTGACCACGCCCACCTTCTCGCCCTTGGCGATGAGGAACTTGGCGGTCTCGCGGACGGTTTCCAGGCCCGAACCCATGATGACGATCACGCGCTCGGCCTCGGGGTGGCCGTGGTACTCGTACAGGCGGTACGCGCGCCCGGTCAGCTTGGCGAACCGGTCCATGGCGTCCTGAACCACGCTGGGGCAGGCGTCGTAGAAGGGCTGGCAGGCCTCGCGCATCTGGAAGAAGATGTCGGGGTTCTGGTTGGTGCCACGGACCTTCGGATGATCCGGGGACAGCGCCCGCTCCCGGTGCGCCGAGATTTCCTTCTCGTCGATCATCGCGTGGATGACGTCGTCGGACAGCCGCTCGATGATCGCCAGTTCGTGCGAGGTGCGGAAGCCGTCGAAGAAGTGGATGAAGGGAACCCGCGCGCGCAGGGTCGCCGAATGGGCGACCAGCGCCATGTCATGGGCTTCCTGCACCGAGGTGGAGGCCAGCATGGCCATGCCCGTCTGCCGGCAGGCCATCACGTCGGACTGATCGCCGAAAATCGAGAGGGCATGGGTGGCGATGGTGCGCGCCGACACGTGAAGAACGAACGGCGTCAACTCGCCCGCGATCACGTAGAGATTGGGGATCATCAGCAGCAGGCCCTGGGAGGCCGTGAAGGTGGTCGCTAGGGTGCCCGACTGGAGGGCGCCGTGGATCGCGCCGGCGGCGCCGCCCTCCGACTGCATCATGAGCACCTGGGGCACGTCCCCCCACAGGTTGGGCAGCCCGCCCGCCGCCCACTCGTCGGCCATCTCGCCCATCGGCGAGGCCGGAGTGATCGGATAGATGGCAATGACTTCACTACAGCGGTAGGCCACCGACGTCGCGGCTTCGTTGCCGTCGACAAACAACCTCGACGATGATTCGCTCATGTGTTACACCCTCTCGTTTTGGCTGGCTGCCCCAGGTCTGGAAACGCGCCTCTCGGGGAGCGCGGCGGGGCCTCCCGTGAAATTCAAATTTTATATAACGCGGGCGATGAAAATATCAACGTCCATAATTGCGCCATGATCGCCTTGCATCCTTGTCCGTTCCGACCCAAAATCCGGAGCGCGTTCCCTTTCATGCCCCGGAGATTTCCTTGACCGCCCTTCCCCTGTTCCGTCCTTTCGCCGCCTTGCGGCCGACCCGCGCCCAGGCGGCGGCGGTGGCGGCGCCGCCCTACGACGTGCTCGATTCGCAGGAGGCGCGGACGCGGGCGCGGGGAAGACCTTGGAGCTTCCTGCACATCTCCAAGGCGGAGATCGACCTGCCGCCGGGAACCGACCCCCATGCGCCCGAGGTCTACGCGAAGGCCGCGGAAAATCTGCGCCGCATGGTCGCGGAAGGCGTCATCGTGCGGGAATCCCAGCCTTGCTATTACGTTTACAGGTTGGTTTCAGGCGCGCATGCGCAGACCGGCGTCGTCGCCGCCGCCTCGGTCGCGGCCTACGACTCGCAGCGAATCCGCCGCCACGAGTTTACCCGCCCCGACAAGGAGGACGACCGGGTCCGCCAGATCGAGGCGGTCGACGCCCATACCGGTCCGGTGCTCGCCGCGTTCCGTCCCCTGCCCGAGGTGGCCCGCGTCCTGGAGCGGACGACCGGGGCCGCGCCCGAATTCTCGGTCACCGCCGACGACGGCATCGTCCACTCCCTGTGGATCGTGAGCGACCGGGACGACATCGCCCGCCTGACCACCGCCTTCGATGGGGTGGACGCCCTCTACATCGCCGACGGCCACCACCGGAGCGCCGCCGCCTCCCGCGTCGCCGCCGCGCGCCGGGCCGCCAATCCCGCCCATCGCGGCGACGAACCCTACAACTCGTTCCTGATCGTCGCCTTTCCGGCGGCGGAGATGCTGATCATGGACTACAACCGGGTGGTCCGCGACCTGAACGGCCTGTCCCCGGAGGCCTTTCTCGACAGGATCGGAGGCGACTTCTCCGTCACCCCCTCCGATGGCCCGGCCAAGCCTTCCCGTTACGGTGAGATGGGCCTCTATCTGCGGGGCCGCTGGTACCGGCTGGGCGTGCGCGACCTGCCCGCAGCCGACGCCGACCCGGTCGACCGGCTGGACGTCAGTCTGCTCACCGACCGCCTGCTCGCCCCGGTGCTGGGAATCGAGGACCTGCGCAAGGACAAGCGAATCGACTTCGTCGGCGGAGCGCGGGGTCTCGCGGAGCTGGAGCGGCGGGTGGACAGCGGCGAGATGGCCGCCGCCTTCGCCCTGCACCCGACCAGCATGAACGACCTCATCGCCGTCACCGAGGCCGGCAAGGTCATGCCGCCCAAGTCCACCTGGTTCGAGCCGAAGCTGGCCGACGGCTTGGTCTCTCTGCCTCTTGACTGATCCGCTCCTGCTGATCGCGGGCCCCACCGCCTGCGGCAAGTCCGGGTTGGCCATGGCCGTGGCGGAGGCGTTCGGCGGCGTTGTGATCAATGCCGACAGCATGCAGGTCTACCGCGACCTGCGCCTCCTGACCGCCCGCCCCTCGCCCGCCGATGAGGCCCGGGTGCCCCACGCGCTGTACGGGGTGCTCGACGGGCGGGAGGGATGCTCGGTCGCCCGCTGGCTGGAACTGGCCCGGACCGCGATCGCCGAGGCCCGCGCCGCCGGCAGGCTCCCGATCCTCGTCGGAGGCACCGGGCTGTACCTGAAGGCCCTGACCCAAGGGCTGTCGCCGGTTCCCGACATCCCGCCCGCGATCCGCTCCGCCGCCCGCGCCCTGCTGGCGGAGATCGGCAACGAGGCCTTTCATGTCCGTCTCGGCCGACGCGATCCGGTGATGGCGTCGCGGCTGTCCCCCGGCAACACCCACCGGCTGCTCCGCGCGTGGGAAGTGCTGGAGGCGACCGGACGTTCCCTGGCCGAGTGGCAGGCCTTGTCCGAGTGGCAGGCGCACCCCCATTCCGGGGGCTGCGGCGCACGCGCGCTGACCCTGGCGCTGCTGCCCCCGCGCGAGGGCTTGCGCGCCGCCTGCGACCGGCGGTTCCTCTCCATGGTGGAAGCGGGCGCCCTCGCCGAGGTTGCCGCCCTCGCGGAACGGGACTTGGACCCCTCCCTGCCGGTTCTGAAGGCCCTCGGCGTCCCCGAACTGCGCCGTCACCTTTCCGGGGAAATGTCCCTGGACGCCGCCATCACCCTCGCCCAGACGGCCACCCGCCGCTACGCCAAGCGGCAGGTCACCTGGATCCGTCACCAGCTTTCCGGGGCGCACATCGTGCCCGCGCAATATTCGGAAAGTTTGAATGCGGAAATCTTTCCGATTATTCACCGGTTTCTGTTGACCGGGATCGAGTGACGGTCTAGCTTGGCGGCCTTTCGGGAGGGGCTTTCCGCTGGAGCCTCCCCGACCCACCGTGCGTGAGCAGAGAAAGAAGTAGGGACGGCCATGGCGCATGAACAGCTCAACGGATCGCAACTCTTGCTGAAGGCGCTCGGCGATCAGGGGGTGGATGTCGTGTTCGGCTATCCCGGCGGCGTGGTCCTGCCCCTGTACGACGAGATCTTCAAGCAGAACAGCCTGCGCCACATCCTCGTCCGCCACGAGCAGGGCGCGGTGCACGCGGCCGAGGGCTACGCGCGCTCCACCGGCCGCGTCGGCGTGGTGCTGGTGACCTCGGGTCCGGGAGCCACCAACACCGTCACCGGCCTGACCGACGCCCTGATGGACAGCATCCCCCTGGTGTGCCTGACCGGTCAGGTGCCCACCAGCCTGATCGGCAACGACGCCTTCCAGGAGGCCGACACCACCGGCATCACCCGGGCCTGCACCAAGCACAACTACTTGGTCAAGGACGTCCGGGACCTGCCGCGGGTGGTCCACGAGGCCTTCCACGTCGCCCGCTCCGGCCGCCCCGGACCGGTGCTGATCGATCTGCCGAAGGATGTGCTGATCGCGGAAGGCCCGTACATATCCCCGGCGGAGGTGCGTCACAAGTCCTACAATCCGCAGACGAAGGGCGAACCGTCCCGCATCGCCGAGGCGGTGGAGATGATGCTCAAGGCCGAGCGTCCGCTGTTCTATTGCGGCGGCGGAGTGGTCAACTCCGGCGAGGGAGCCTCGGAGCTTCTGACCCGTCTCGTCCACGCCACCGGGTTCCCGATCACCCTGACCCTGCTGGG
>JADGDA010000022.1 GCA_015228695.1 Alphaproteobacteria bacterium | reverse complement strand
TCGGGTTTTCGACAAGTTCGTGGCCTCGGGCAAGCGGGAGGGCACCGGACTCGGCACCTACTCGGCGATGCTCATCGCCCGGCCCCAAAAGGGTTCCCTGGCCCTGGACACCTCCGTCGCGGGACGGACCTCCCTGTGCGTGACCCTGATCTCCGCCGGCGAGCGTCCGGCGCTGGCCTCGACGGGAACGCCGGGCGCGGAACGCCTTGACTTCTCCCCCTCCGGGGCCTAGCCTCCCGCATTATCCCCGTTGGGGGTCCGTCAGTCCGCGAAGGCTCGCGCACTGGCGATTTTTGCTTTGTGGACGATCATGTTTGAAAGCCTGAGCAACCGTCTGGGACAGGTCTTCGACCGGCTGAAGCGCCGGGGAGCCTTGTCCGAGGCCGACGTCGCCGAGGCGATGCGGGAAATCCGCGTCGCCCTGCTGGAAGCCGACGTCGCCCTGCCGGTGGTCAAGGACTTCATCGCCCAGGTCAAGGAACGCGCCGTCGGCGCCGAAGTGGTCAAGTCGGTCACGCCGGGCCAGATGGTGGTCAAGATCGTTCACGACGCCCTGGTGGACATGCTGGGGGCGGCGGTCGAGGGCCTCAATCTGGCGTCGACGCCTCCGGTTCCGATCCTGATGGTCGGTCTCCAGGGCTCGGGAAAGACCACGACCTCGGCCAAGATCGCCCTGTTCCTCAAGACACGGCAAAAGAAAAAGGTTCTTCTGGCCTCCCTCGACGTTTACCGGCCGGCGGCCCAGGAGCAGTTGGCCGTGCTCGGCCGTCAGATCGAGGTCGAATCACTGCCGATCGTTTCCGGCCAAATGCCGGTGGACATCGCGAAGCGGGCCATGGACGAGGGGCGGCGGGGCGGCTTCGACGTGGTGATCCTGGACACCGCCGGCCGTCTGCATATCGATCAGGAGTTGATGGCCGAGGTCGCCGCCGTGCGCGACGCGGTCACGCCGACCGAGACCTTGCTGGTCGTGGACGCCATGACCGGCCAGGACGCGGTCAATCTCAGCCGGGACTTCGACCAGAAGGTGGGCGTGACCGGCATCGTGCTGACCCGCGTGGACGGCGACGCCCGGGGCGGCGCGGCCCTGTCCATGCGCGCGGTGACCGGACGCCCGATCAAGCTGTTGGGCGTCGGTGAAAAGATCGACGAGTTGGAGCCCTTCCACCCCGACCGGCTGGCCGGGCGCATCCTCGGTATGGGCGACGTGGTGTCGCTGGTCGAACGCGCCGCCGCCACCATCGATCAGGCCGACGCCGAAAAGATGGCCCTCAAGATGATGGAGGGGTCCTTCGATCTGGAAGACATGCTCGCCCAGATCCGGCAGGTCAAGAAAATGGGCGATTTAAAGGGCATCCTCGGCATGCTGCCCGGCATCGGCAAGATCAAGAAGCAGCTCGACGAGGCCAAGATCGACGACCGGATGCTGGCCCGCCAGGAAGCCGTGATCCTGTCGATGACCCTCCAGGAACGGCGGCGGCCCGACATCATCAAGGCCTCGCGCAAGAAACGCATCGCGGGCGGCTCCGGCGTCTCGGTGCAGGACGTCAACCGCCTGCTCAAGCAGCATCAGCAAATGTCCCTGATGATGAAGCAGGTGAAGAAGATGGGGATGAAGGGCAAGCTCTCCGGCCTGTTCGGCGGCGGCGGCGGCCTGCCCGAAATGCCCCCCGAGGGCTTTCCCGCCCTGCCTCCCGGCGGCGGTCTGCCGCGCCTGCCGCCCGGATTTCCGGGCATGGCTCCCCGAGGCTTTCCCGGCGGCCTGGGCGGCCGCAAGAAGTAACCTTATTCACTCCATGGAGATACAAGCCAGATGTCCCTGAGAATTCGCCTGTCCCGTGGCGGCGCCAAGAAGCGCCCGTTCTATCGCATCGTCGTTGCCGATTCCCGTTCGCCCCGGGACGGACTGTTCATCGAGCGGGTCGGGTCCTATGACCCGATGCTGCCCCAGGACCATGCCGACCGTCTGGTCCTGAAAGAGGAACGCATCAAGCATTGGCTCGGCGTCGGCGCGCAGCCGTCGGACCGCGTGGCCCGTTTCCTGGGGTCGAAGGGCCTGATCGTGGCGGTCGAGCCGGCGAAGCAGAGCAAGAAGAGCCTGCCCAAGGCCAAGGCCCAGGAACGCCTCAAGGAAGTGGCGGCCAGGGCGGAGGCGGAAGCCAAGGAAGCCGCCAAGGCGGCGGAGCCGGCTGCCGAGTCGGCCGAGTAGCGGACGGCCGTGCCGGATCGGGTCTGCGTCGGCGTCGTCGTCGGGGCGCATGGGGTGCGGGGACTGGCGAAGGTCAAATCCTTCACGGCCTTTCCCCCCGACATCGTTTCCTACGGCCCGCTGGCCGACGAGTCGGGCGGACGCGCCTTTCGGCTGGAACTGCGCGGTGGAGCGGGAAAGGACATGGTCCTTGCGGCCATCGAAGGCGTGAACGACCGCGATGCGGCGACGGCGTTGCGGGGGACCCGTCTTTACGTCCCCCGTTCGGCCCTGCCGGAGCCGGAGGACGCGGACGAGTTCTACTGGTCCGATTTGATCGGGCTCGCGGTGCTCCTGGACGACGGCGAACCGGCCGGAACGGTGACGGCGGTCCACGATTTCGGCGCGGGGACGGTGCTGGAGGTCGGACGCGGGAACGCTCCGTCGGTCATGCTTCCCTTTACCCGCGCGGCGGTCCCGGAAGTGGATGTGGCGGGCGGGCGGGTGGTGGCGGCGCGGGCCTCCGGCGTGTTCGATTCGGAGGAGGAGGACCCGTCGGGAACGGGCGAGAATGGACGGAAATGAACGCGCCGCGTTCGCGGTCACCGTTCTGTCCCTGTTCCCGGAGATGTTTCCCGGCCCCCTTGGCTGCTCATTGGCGGGCAAGGCGTTGGCGGATGGGGCGTGGTCTCTGGAAACGGTGGACATTCGCCTCTTCGCGCGCGATAAACACCGGACCGTGGACGACGCGCCCTTCGGCGGCGGCGCCGGGATGGTCATGCGGCCCGATGTGGTGGACGCGGCGATCGAGGCGAGCCGACCTGCCGACCAGGGGGCCGACCAGGGAGAAGACAAGCCCTTGATCTACCTGACCCCGCGCGGGCGGGTGCTGGATCAGGGCCGGGCGCGGGAGCTGGCGCGGGGACGGGGCGTGACCGTCCTGTGCGGCCGCTTCGAGGGCGTGGACCAGCGGGTGCTGGACCGCCGCCGGGTGGAGGAAGTCAGCATCGGCGACTTCGTCCTGTCGGGCGGGGAACCGGCGGCGATCGTGCTGATCGATGCGGTGGTGCGGCTTTTGCCCGGCGTCGTCGGCAGCGCCCGGTCGCTGGAGGAAGAGAGTTTCGAGCGGGGCCTTCTCGAATACCCGCACTACACCCGCCCCCGGGTCTGGGAGGGCGAGGAGGTGCCGGAGGAGTTGGTTTCGGGACATCACGCGCGGGTGCGCGCATGGCGGCTGGAGCGGGCGGAAGCGGCAACCCGCGACAGAAGGCCGGACCTATGGGCCCGATATCGGGCGGGGATTGTGAAGAAAGAAGGGTTGGACGATGAACATCATTGAGCAGCTCGAACAGGAGCAGGTGAGCAAGCTGGCGGCCCAGCGCGCCATTCCCGACTTCGCTCCGGGGGATACCCTCCGGGTGAGCGTGAAGGTCGTCGAGGGGACCCGCGAGCGCATCCAGGCCTACGAGGGCGTCTGTATCGCGCGCAGCAACGCCTCGATCAATTCGAGCTTCACGGTGCGCAAGATTTCCTTCGGCGAGGGCGTCGAGCGGGTGTTCCCTCTCTACTCGCCGTCCATCTCCGGCATCGAGGTGGTGCGTCGCGGCAAGGTGCGCCGGGCGAAGCTGTATTACCTCCGCGACCTGCGCGGACGCGCCGCCCGCATCGCCGAGGACAATTCCCTCGCCGCCCGCGCCAAGAACCGGTCGGCGGCCGAGACCAAGGCGGCAGCGGTCGCGGAAGCCAAGGCCGCCGCGGTGGCGGAGGCGGAGGCCAAGGCGGCCGCCGCCAAGGCGTGATCGCGCGTCGTCACGTTCCGGAAGCCTGCGATCGAGAAAAGAATGTCGAAGCCCCGTACCCTGTTCGATAAGATCTGGCAGAGCCACTTGGTGGATGTGCAGGATGATGGAACCTGCCTGATCTATATCGACCGCCACCTCGTCCACGAGGTCACCAGCCCCCAGGCCTTCGAGGGCCTGCGCGCCGCCGGACGCAAGGTGCGCTGTCCGGAGCGGACCCTCGCCGTCGCCGATCACAATGTCCCGACCACCGACCGGTCGTTGGGCATCGCCGACGAAGAGAGCCGGATTCAGGTACAGACCCTGGACGACAACTGCGCCGAATTCGGCGTCGAATACCTGCGCATGGACGACGTGCGTCAGGGCGTGGTCCACATCGTCGGACCGGAACAGGGCTTCACCCTGCCCGGCGCGACCATCGTCTGCGGCGATTCCCATACCTCGACCCACGGCGCGTTCGGAGCCCTGGCCTTCGGCATCGGCACGTCGGAGGTCGAACACGTCCTCGCCACCCAGACCCTCCTGCAAAGCCCGGCCAGGAACATGCGGGTCACGGTCAACGGAACCCTGTCGGCGGGGGTGTCCGCCAAGGACGTGGCCCTGGCCATCATCGGCAGGCTGGGAACGGCGGGCGGGACCGGTTACGTGATCGAGTACGCGGGGCCGGTCATCCGCGCCCTGTCGATGGAAGGCCGGATGACGGTCTGCAACATGACCATCGAGGCCGGAGCCCGCGCCGGGATGATCGCCCCGGACGGAACCACCTTCGCCTATCTGCGCGGCCGTCCCCGGACGCCGAAGGGCGCGGCCTGGGAATTGGCCCAGGCGAACTGGCGCATGCTGTCCACCGACGAGGGGGCCGTTTTCGACCGCGAGATTGTTCTGGACGGGGCGGAGATCGAACCCCAGGTCACCTGGGGCACCTCGCCGGAGGACGTGGCTCCCATCGGCTCCCACGTTCCCGACCCCGCCAAGGAGCCCGACGAGGGGAAGCGCCGCGCCATGGAACGCGCCCTTGACTACATGGGCCTCGCCCCCGGCACTCCTCTGGCCGGAATCGCCATCGACCGCGTCTTCATCGGCTCCTGCACCAACGGCCGGATCGAGGACCTTCGCGCCGCCGCCGCCGTCGTCCAGGGGCGCAAGGTCGCCGAGGGCGTCAACGCGCTGGTGGTGCCGGGTTCGGGACTGGTGAAGGAACAGGCGGAGTCCGAGGGACTGGACGCGATCTTCCTCGAAGCCGGTTTCGAGTGGCGGGAGCCGGGCTGTTCCATGTGTCTGGCCATGAACGCCGACCGGCTCGAACCGGGGGAACGCTGCGCCTCCACCTCCAACCGCAACTTCGAGGGACGGCAGGGGCGGGGCGGACGTACCCATCTGGTCAGCCCGGAAATGGCGGCGGCGGCGGCCATCGCGGGACGACTCGTCGACGTGCGCAAGCTGGTCTGATGGCGGACGCTCCCTTTTGCGGCTGCGGAGCCGACGGACACAAGCCCGATGTCGATCTGGCCTACGAAGCGGCGACCCTGGCCGACCGCCTGCGCGTGATCGCCGACGCGGCGGTGAAGGGCACGGGTCCCGAAAACGGCGACGAACGGGACGGGCTGGTGCGGGAATTGCGGAAGCTCAATGAATTCCTGGACGGGCTGGAATAGACTCCTCGCGAAAAGGGCGGATCATGCAGACATTCACGACTCTGACGGGGATCGCGGCTCCCTTGCCGATGATCAACGTCGACACCGACATGATCATTCCGAAGCAATTCCTGAAAACCATCAAGCGTACCGGCCTCGGCCGGAATCTGTTCGACGAGATGCGTTATGACGCGAACGGCGTGGAAAAGCCGGACTTCGTCCTGAACCGGCCCGCCTATCGCGGAGCCCAGGTTTTGATCGCGGGCGCCAATTTCGGTTGTGGATCGTCCCGCGAGCATGCGCCGTGGGCGATCCTGGATTTCGGCATCCGCTGCATCATCGCTCCCGGTTTTGCCGATATCTTTTACAACAACTGTTTCAAGAACGGCATTCTGCCCGTCAAGCTGCCCCAGGAACAGGTGGACCGCCTGATGGCCGCCGCAGAGCGCGGGGCCGGCGCCACCGTCACGGTCGATCTCGAACATCAGGAGATTCGTGGCCCGGACGGGGAGCGCGTGTCCTTCGACGTCGATCCCTTTCGCAAGCGCTGTCTGATGGAAGGGCTCGACGACATCGGCCTGACCCTGCGGAAAGACGCGGCGATCCGGGCGTTCGAACAGCGGCACGCCCACGAGCATCCCTGGCTGTGATTCCCGCCCCTCGCGAACGAACGGAGACGACGCATCATGTATAACCTGTTGGTGTTGCCCGGAGACGGCATCGGTCCCGAGGTCGTGGGGCAGACCCTGCGCGTGATCGAATGGTTCGGACGCAAGCGGGGCGTTGCCTTCAACGTGACCGAAGGGCTCGTCGGAGGCTGTTCGTACGACGCCCACGGCACCCCCCTGACCGATGAAACCATGGAAAGGGCGATGGCGGCCGACGCGGTGCTCCTGGGCGCCGTCGGCGGACCCCGGTGGGATTCCCTGCCCTTCGAGAAAAAGCCGGAACGCGGGCTGTTGCGGTTGCGCAAGGACATGGACCTGTTCGCCAACCTGCGTCCGGCGATGGTGTTCGACGCCCTGGCCGATGCGTCCACCCTGAAAACCGAACTGGTCAAGGGCCTCGACATCATGATCGTCCGGGAATTGACCGGCGGAGTGTATTTCGGGGAGCCCAGGGGCATCGAGACCCTGCCCAACGGCACCCGTCGCGGCGTCAACACCCAGGTCTACACCACCCCGGAAATCGAGCGCGTGGCCCGGGTCGCCTTCGAGCTTGCCCTGGTGCGCGGACGGCGGGTGTGTTCCGTCGAAAAGGCCAACGTCATGGAGAGCGGCCTTTTGTGGCGCGAGGAGGTAACCCGCCTCCACGCCGCGGAGTACCGGGATATGGGGATCGAGCTGTCCCATATGTACGCCGACAACTGCGCCATGCAACTCGTGCGCGCGCCGAAGCAGTTCGACGTCATTCTGACCGACAATCTGTTCGGCGATCTGCTGTCCGACTGCGCCGCGATGCTGACCGGCTCGCTCGGCATGCTGCCCTCCGCCAGCCTGGGGGCCGCCGACGCCAACGGCCGACGCCGGGCCCTGTACGAGCCGGTGCACGGCTCCGCTCCCGACATCGCCGGGCGGGATATCGCCAATCCCCTGGCCACGGTGCTGTCCTTCTCCATGGCGCTGCGGTATTCCTTCCACCTGCCCACGGAAGCCGATCTGGTGGAGGAAGCGGTGCGCCGCGCCCTGTCCGGAGGCCTGCGCACGGCCGACATCATGCAGCCGAAAATGGCAAAGGTGTCCACCTCCGTCATGGGCGACGTCATCCTGCGCGAATTGGACAAGCTGATCGGTTAATTCTTCCCGATCAAGGCCCCGTCCCGGATCTGGAAGATGGTGTCGAAGCGGTCGAAGATGTTTTCGTCATGGGTGACGACGACAACGGCGGCTTCGTGTTCGCGGGCGACCTTGCGCAGCAGGTCCAGCACGCTTCCCGCCCGTTGGGAATCCAGCGCCGCCGTCGGCTCGTCGGCCAGGATAATGCGGGGCCGGTTGGCCAGGGCGCGGGCGATGGCCACCCGCTGCGCCTCGCCGCCGGACAGTTTGGCCGGAAGGGCATGGCCCCGGTGGCCGACCCCCAGATAGTCCAGCAACTCCCGCGCCCGCGCCGTCGCGGCCTCCGCGTTCCGCCCGGCGAGGCTGGGCGCCAGGGCCACGTTTTCGATGGCGGTGAGAAACGGGAGCAGGTTGTGGGATTGGAAAATGAAGCCGATCTTGTCCAGCCGCAACCGCCGGAGGTCCCCGCTCCGCCAGCGGCCGTCCCAGACGGTCACGCCGTCGATCCGCACGACTCCCGCCGACGGCTCGATGATGCAGCCGATCACGTTGAGAAGGGTGCTCTTGCCCGAGCCGCTCGGACCCAACAAACCCGCGACGGTTCCCGGAGCGACCGCGAGCGAGACATCGACCAGCGCCTCGACCCGGGCATCGCCCGCTCCGAAATGCTTGAACACGGACCGGAGTTCGATCAGGGGGGCCGTTTCCATGGCCTCACCCCCCCAACGCCGTCGCCGGGTCCACCTTCAGGGCCAGCCGGACCCCGAGGATGCTCGCCAGCAGGCACACCACCACCACCACCGCCGCAAGCATCATGGCGTCTTCGGGCATCATGAGCACCCGGCGGGGAAAATGATCCTTGACCAGAACCAGCAGCGACGCCCCGAACGCGAATCCGGTGATTCCCATGGCCAGGGACTGTTGCACGATCAGACCGACGATGACCCGGTCGGGCGCGCCGATCAGCTTCAGCGTGGCGATCTCCCGCAGCTTGTCGAGGGTCAGGGTGTGGACGATCAGGGCGATGATCACCGTGGACACGATGACCAGCAAGGTGGTGAACAGCCCGATCTGCTTGCGGACCTTTTCGACCACGGCATGGGTGAGAAGGGCTTCCTGCTCGGCCTGGACCATGGCTCCGAAGTGTTTCCAGCGCCGGATATCGGCAACGACCTGGGCGGCGGAGGCTCCGGGGAAGACGTTCGCCAGCACCGTGTTGACGATGTCGGAATTGGGAGCGGGAATCCCCTGCGCCGCCTGCCGGCGGGCCGAGGCGGGCCGGGATTCGAACTGGAGTTCCTGTGAATCCCGCAAGGTGATGAACACCGCCGGATCGCCGCCGAAGGCCACCTTGTTGTGCGTCAGTCCGACCACGGTGAAGCGGGTGCGCCCAAGCCCGACCCGCTCGCCGATTTCCAGCCCGGAGGTGACGTTGGCCACCAGTTCATGCCGGCTTCGGGAAATGGAGCGCCCGGCGATGATGGGATGGGGCTCGCCGATGCGGCCGGGCTCGTAGCCGACGACGAAAACCCGTATCGAGCCCACATCCCGGACCATCTCGCCGGCGCGATAGGTGAGGGAGCCGGCCCGCTCCACTCCGGCCATGCGGGCAATGGCCTCCCGCGCCGTTCCGGGGAGACGGGACGGGTCGGCGAACGGCCCCTGGGAGCCCTCCTCCACCACCCACAGGTCGGCGCCGGGAGCGATGGCAAGGGACAAGGCCTCGCTCACCAGACCGCGATAAATGCCGACCATGGCCAGCACCACCCCCAGAAGCAGCCCCAGTCCGATACAGGTCAGAACGAATCGCCCCAGATTGTGGCGGATGTCGCGCAGGGCCAGATTCATGGCGGATCCATGGCTCGGGCCCGGCGGCCTTCCTTGAACCCCGCGTCCGGCTTCGTCGCCAGGAGAGCGCCTTCCGGAAGCCCCCGGACGACTTCCAGGCGGCCGTCATGGGTCGCGTGACCGAACGTCAGCGGGACTTTGGCCAGCCGTCCCTCCACCACCGCCCAGGCGAGACCGCCCCCCCCCTGGGAACCCGACAGGGCGGTCCGTGGGATCAGGACCGCCTCGGGCAGCCGGGTCAGGGCGATCAGAGCCTCGGCCTGCTCTCCGGGATGCAGCACCGGAGGACAATCCAGACAGGCGATGTGCACCCGGCGTTCCTCCGAAACCCGGTCGCTTTCGATGTCGACGCGCGCCACCCGGCCGTGAAAAACCCGTTCCGGGAGGGAGCGCAGGCGCACCTCCGCCTCCTGCCCGACGGCCAGCCCCCCCGCCGAGCGTTCGTCCACGAAAACCCGGACCCAGATCGAATCCGGGTCGGCCACGGTCAAGACCGCCTCTCCCGGAGCGGGAACCGAGCCCGGTTCCTTGTGCCGCTCCAAAATCACGCCGTTGTAAGGGGCCGTCAGCGTCCGCCGGGCCAGAAGAACCGTTTCCATGTTCACCGCCGCCTCGGCATCGCGGACCTCCGCCCGGGCCACGTCGGCCTCGGCCAGGGCGACGGTCAATTCCGCCTGGGCCACATTGGCATCGGCCAGGGCGTCGGCGGCGGCCTCGACCGACACGGCGGACGATTTGACCAGGGCCTGACGGCGGCGGCTGGCGTCCTGACGTTTCGTCAGAAGGGCGCGGGCCTTGGCGATGGCGGCCTCGCTTTTGCGGACATTGGCTTTCGCATGTTCCAGGTTGGCCCGAGCCTTGTCCACCCGCGCCTCCTGTTCACGGGAATCCAGGCGGGCCAGCGTCTGGCCCGACGTGACCCGGTCGTTGGCGTCGGCCAACACCTCCGTCAGGAGTCCCGGCAGTTCGAATCCCAGCCGCGAGGCAACCCTTGCCTCCACGGTCCCCAGGGCGAAGACCCGGATGCTCACGTCCCTTTCCGGCTTCGCCACCTCCACCTCCAACGGAAGCGTCCGGGCCACCCCGAGCCCTACTCCCACCAGGAGCACGGCAAGACCCATACCCAGCAGACGGCGTTTTCCGGTCATGGGCGAAATCCCAATTCAAGAACGAGGAGCATCCGTTCACCAGGGAATGGAAGCGGTGCCTCAGGCGCGCTGTTTACCGGAGGGCTGGTAGGCGATGGGAACCGGAAGACGGGTGTAAATGTCCGTGATCCGGTGACTCATTTCGGTCATGCGGCCATCAACGTTTCCGCGCAGTTCGGCCAAGCCGGTTTCGACGGCGCGAAGGCGTCCATCCACGCCACGAACCATTTCGATCAGCAAATCGATCTTGGCTTCCAATCGATCAACCTTGCCGTCCCCACTCATGGCGTCCCTCTCCGCGTACCATCGGGGCCGATGATATCTCCCCCGACGGGCGGAGTCGAGTGGCGCTCCGGAGTTTCGGCTTTTCGGGACGACCCCCTACCCATAGAGATGGCTTGCTTTGTCCCCGATGATCCTGTACCCACGGGGCAGCGTGTATGAACAATTTCTCATACAGGCGGAAAAAGATCGATCGAAGGACAGAAAAACGTTCGGATATTCTGGAGTTGCAATAGGGAGGCACAGAGCCGTGACCAACGGCGTCAGACGGAAACAGACTTTTAAGATCGCGGTTTTGAGCGTGATTTTGCTTTGGGCCACAATATATTACGGGGCTTTCGTCCCCCTCGCCCGGCATCATGCGAAACAGGGCGGCCCCGTGGACGAGACCCACGTCTACCGGCACCCCGGCGAGACGCCCGGAGGCAGCTTGGACGCCGAGAGGATCGGCGATGCTTTCGCGCGGATCGATTACTCCCTGGATGCGGTCGCCAGCGGGCTTCGTGACGTTCCCCGGCTGCGTCTGTCGGGGATTCCGGCGAATTTGAGCGACATTCCGGATTCCGATGAGCGGAAAAGTCTGTTCCTGCGCATGCTGTTGCCGCTGGTGCTGTCGGTGAACGAATCCATCCTGGCCGACCGGGCCCGGATCGAGGCCATTGCCACCCGCGTTACCGCCGGCCGGCCCGTCCCCCATGCGGACCGGGTCTGGGTGGAGCAGATCGCGCGGGCCTATCGGCTTGGCCCGAAAGCGCGGCTCGCAACCCTCTTGAAACGGGTGGACGTCGTTCCCCCGTCCCTGGCCCTGGCCCAATCGGCCACGGAAAGCGGCTGGGGAACCTCCCGCTTCGCGCGTCAGGGCAATGCCCTGTTCGGACAATGGGGCGCCCCCGATGCCAAGCGGGGCCAGAGCAAGGCGGCGCGGGATATCGAGAAGGTCTACAACGTCAAGACCTTCGCGACGCCCGAGGACGCGGTTCGGGCTTATATCCTCAATCTCAACACCCACCCGGCCTATGCCGGATTCCGGGATGCCCGCGCCTGGCAGCGGCGGCACGGCATCGAGCCCGATGGACCGAGCCTCGTCCACACCATGGACGGCTATTCGGAATTGGCCGACGCCTACGTGAAGGCTCTGCGCGGGATCATGCGCGGCAACCGTCTCGGGGATTTCGACGAAGCCCGCCTGTCCGAGCACCCGGCCAGCGTTGTTTTTTAGACAACCGCCTTGTTTTTTCGGGAAAAGAACAGCCCCACCGCCAATCCCCACCCGATCCAGACGCCTTCCCGCAGGCGCCGCACCACGGCCACCGCGGCGCCGAGGGTCGGGACTCCGGTCATCGCCGCGAAAATCATGACGAACAGCCCCTCCTGGGCGCCCAGTCCGGCGGGGATAAAGAAAGCTCCCGCCCGCAGAAGCTGAACGGCCGCCTCGATGATCCAGGCGTCGCCCACCGAGACGGGATGGCCGAGAAATTGGGCGGCATAATAGATCTCGGCGACGCCCAGCATCCAATTGACGAACCCGAGCGCCGTCGCAACGACAAATCGGAGGCGGAGGCGGGAATAGAACGTGACCAGCCGGGATTCCGTTGCGTGGATATGGTGCAGGATGTCTCCCAATCCCCGCCCGAATCGCGTGCGGCTCAACCAAAGGCCAAGGCCGGAGGTCAGTCGGAGCCTTTGGATCACGAAGAACAGCAGGATGGCCAGGGCAAAACTCCCCAGGCCGAGCCCGCTGACCATCTTGTACGAATTCGGCAGCGCCGAATCGGACATCAGGATGAATCCCCCGGTGAGAAACAGCACCAGCGCGATCATGTTGACCGTTTTGGTCAGCAGCAGGGACGCCGTCACGGCCGTGTACGACAGGCCGTAATGCTTGTGCATCAGCACCGCTTTCAGCGGTTCTCCCCCCATGCCCCCGGCGGGCAGCAGGTTGTTGCAAACCTCGCCCACCATACGGACCTTCCACATCCGGTAGGCCCAGATCGGGTTCAGGGGAACCTCGGGCTGCGCGATCTGCCACGCCAGGGAGTCGACGGCGAAGGCCAGAAAGTAAATGCCGAGCAGCACACCCAGCCCCCAGCCGACCCTGCCGACCATGGCGGCGGTCGCGGGCACGTCGACCTGCGTCGCGACGACGGCGAGAAGGCCTATTCCCAGAGCCAGATACACATACTTGAGGCGGCGCATCCCATGGGGCTTTCTAGACGTGATATTTGCCGGCTCCGGGAAACAGCAGGCTGATCCAGTACACCTGCGCCCCGACCGCCCCCGCCGGGACCAGCACCCATGTCCAGCCGGCCAGCGCGCAGCCGAGGACGATGAAACAGAAATCCGCCCGGAACAGTTCGCGGAAAATAAAGATCGCCCAGTCTCCCCCCGTCTGCGGAAGGGGACTGTCTTCCGGAGACGCATCGGGTGGGGCCGAATCGGGTTTCAGTCGTTCCAGAACCCCGCCGAGGACATAATTGACGGTTCCTCCGGCCAGCGCCGCCGCGCCCAGCCAGACCCAGACCGTTTCTCCTCTCGCCTGCGTCACGCCGATCCCCAGGGCGAGGAAAAATCCCCCATTGATGGCCCAGTCGACGAAGGAATCATAGCGCCGGCCAAACGCCGAGCATTGGTTCCTGGCCCGGGCGACGTCTCCATCGCAATTATCGAAGACATAGGAAACCACCAGGAAAATTCCCGCCGCCACGTCCAGCTCCCACTTTCCCTGGGCGATGCTCCACAATGCGGCCGCGCCGGTGAGCAGGGACAACGTCGTGACCGCGTTCGCGCTCAGCCCCGAGCGCAACAGCAGGGGCAGCGCCCAACGGGACAGGGGCCGGATCAGGGGCAGACGGGACGTCGGCATGGGGTGTTACCCGGATCGGATTCGGGAGGATATCTTCGACGGCAGGGACGCCATCGTCGCGGGCAGCACCACCAGGGTACAGAGAAGGGTATAGATCAAGGCAATCCCCAACAAAATACCCATGCTCGCCGTCCCCGGATGGCTAGACGTCGCCAGACTGCCTAGGGAAACGACGGTCGTCAAGGCGCTGAACGTCACCGCGCGCGGGGTGGAGGTGCGCAGCAGCCGGATCGGATCGGATTCCAGACGCTCGCGGTAGACGAATTGGATTCCGTTGGCGATCCCGATCCCGAACAGAAGCGGCAGGATGATGACGTTGGCGAAATTGATGGGCAGGTCCGCCAGCGCCGCCGTTGCCGCCGTCAGCAGGGACGCAAGGACCAGCGGAGCGAAGACCAGCAGCCCGTCGCGGAGATTGCGGAGCAGAACCGCCAGCAGGACCGCCAGCAGGACGATGGTGATCGCGGAAGCCGACAGAAAGGCTCCGATGATCGCATCCCCGGCCTCGACGATTTCCACCGGCCCCCCGGTGGCGAGGGGGGTGACGGAGCGGACCGCTTCCACGAAACGGCGGAGGTCGTCGTGGGTCTTCGGATTTTCCTTGGGCATCGCCTCGACCCGCGTTCTTCCGTCGGCGGCGATTTCCCGGTTCCGAATGGCGGCGGGAAGATCCTCAAGGCCGAACGTCTCCGCCGTCAGAGATTCCCGAAGCGCGGTCAATTGCGCCGGCAGTCCGTCCAGAAGTCTTGTTTCCAGCTCGATAAGGGCCTCATCGCTCCCTTCTCCCGCAAGCGGGCTCAACGACGCGAGCAGCCGTCGGGACGGCGCGTCGCTTCGTTTGCCGAGCGCCTGAAGCAACGCCGTCAGGGACGCCTTTCGCTCGGCGGCGGTGGGAGGGGTGGCGCGGGGGGGGGATTGCAGGGGGGCCAGGAAAACCGCCATCGTGGCGATGACATCCAGTTTGTCGTCCTGTTCCTTCGGAACGTAGTCGTCGATGGTTGTCGCGCTGCGGACCAGATCAAGTTTTTTCAGCCTCTCCGCCAGGATTTTCGCCGAGTCACGGTCCTGGGCCAGAATGGTCACCGAGTAAGGGCTGATCTGGTTGTCGCGCATAAGATCGTAAAGCGTGCCGACCGATTCCGAATGGGGGTCGCGCAAGTGCAGCGGATCGAAATCAAAGCGCATTCCCGGAGCCAGACTCGCCGCCGCCATGGTCAGAACCAGCGCCCCGATCGCGATGCCGCGGCCATGGCGGATCACCGCCTTTTCCAGCGGCGTGGCCTCCCCTTCCCTGGTTTCATGGGTCCGATGGGACGGCGCGACCGCGCGCGCCGGCGCCAAGGTCAGCAACGCGGGCAGAACCGTCAGATTCGCGAACAGGGCAACGAACATGCCGATTCCGGCGATCAGCCCCAACTCGGCAAATCCCCGATAGTCGGTCGGAAGAAAAGAGAAAAAACCGATCGCCGCCGCGACGGCGCACAAGGTGAGCGGCCCGCCCACTCCCGCCGCCGCCCGGCGGAGCGCCTCGCCGTGGTTGCACCCTTCGTTGATCCCTTCCTGATAGCGCAGGGAGAAATGAATCCCGAAGTCGACGCCCAAGCCGATGAACAGGACGGCAAAGGCCACCGAGATCAGATTGAGCTGGCCCACGACCAGAAACGCGAACGCGCTCGTCCACAGCAACCCCACCAGAAGGGTCGCGAGCACGGGCGCCACCAGCCGCAGCGACTTCAGGCCGATCAGAAGCAGGACGGACACCAGAACCAGGGACAGCACGTTCGCCGTGCCGATGCCCTCCTCGACGCTCCGAAGTTCCTCCTCCGCCAGGGCGGCCGAGCCGGTCATGCGGACGCGGACCCCGTGGGCCGGGTCCAGTTTCATTTCGGCGGCAAAGGCGCGGACCGCGTCCATGGACCGGGACGCGGGATGAAGGGACGCGAATTCCAGCGCGGGCTGGATCACGATCAGACGACGTTCGGTTTTTTCCACGTTCCCGGACGGCCCATCCATCAGCCGCCGCCAGGACAGCCGGGCAAACCGGCCGGACGCCTGGGCTTCGGCGACGGCGGAAATCGCATCGAGAACGTCGTCGAACTTGAGCCCGGCATTTGCCTCCCCGGGCGCCGCCTCGGGCGCCCCGAGCGCCAGCGTCAGCAGATCGAACAGACCGCGAAGGCTGGAATCCTGCCAAAGGGACACCAGAAAGGGCTGGGCCTTGGCCATCCGGTCGCCGAGGGCGTACAGGTCGTTCAGATCGCTGAACAACAACCCGTTTTTACGGAAAAACGGTTCACCTTCGGGAAAAAACGGCTCGCCGAAAAGATCCGGATGCTTCCGAAGACGGTCCGACAGCTTTTCCGCCGCCTCGTCGGCCAGATCGGGGGTGTCTCCCTCCACGACGATCAGAATGGTGTCGGAAAATTGGGGAAACGCCGCATCGATTTCGCCCGTGAGCTTGCGGAAAGAAAGCTCCGGCGACAGCATTTCACTGGTGTCGCTGTTGATGGACAGGTGGCGCGCGACATAGAAAGCCGACGCCACCGAGCTTAACAGCGTCAACAGCGCGACCAGCCCCGCCCCCCGGCGGACCAAGTCGATCCAAGCCAGCAGAGCCTTCCGACCCATCAGGGGAATGGCATTGATCATGATCGCCTTTACTTACCCTTCGACGGGCGGCTTCACAAGTTGCGTTCTTCCCGGTGCAAGGTTGTGCCCCCCGCGCAATTGTGTTAGCCGTTGGTCCGTTCCCAGGACATAACGGAACAGGCCAGGAGGAAATCCCATGAACACGAACGCCGACGCCAGCAATCCAGAAGCGCCCCAGCCGCCGCCGGTGGTCATCAACGGCCAGTACATCAAGGATTTTTCCTTCGAGGCCCCCCACGCCCCCGGAATTTTCGCGGAAATCAAGTCCCCCCCGGAAGTTTTGATCAATATCGACGTCAAGGCGGACCGGATTCAGGACAATGTCTTCGAATCGACCCTGCTGTTTCACATCGAGGGTCAGGTGGGCGAAAAGAAAGCGTTCATCGTCGAGTTGACCTATTGCGGGGTCGTCGCGGTCCACGTTCCGAACGAGCATCTTCAGCCCGTTCTGCTGATCGAGGTGCCCCGGCGCCTGTTCCCGTTCGCCCGCGCCATCATCTCCGACGTGACCAGGGACTCCGGATTCCCGCCACTCATGATCGCGCCGGTGGATTTCGTCAGCCTTTACCGTCAGCGCATGGAAGAACTCGCCGCGTCCGCGAAGCCCGAACAGATGAACTGATCACTGGTTCCAGGTTCCGTTCCGGAAATCCACACTCTGGCGAGCGGTTCGGTCAACGGCATTACGGCGCGGAACGCCTCGGCCGGGCCTCCTGGGGCGGAGGCCACGTTCCGAGAGAAAACTGGCGGAGGGGGTGGGATTCGAACCCACGGTCCCCTTGCGGGGACAACGGTTTTCGAGACCGCCCCAATCGACCACTCTGGCACCCCTCCACGGCGAACAGCTTCCCCGACCGATCGGAGGGCGGAGACTATCCCAACAACGGCATGACTGCAACAGATCATCCCGTTTCGAACAGGGGGAATTGGGGCCGAACAGGGGGAATTGGGGGTTGAAACGGCCCGACTGATTTGTTAGAATGCCTTGCTTGGTTGAGAACGACCGAGCTAAGCGTCACTCTGAATAGGAGTTGTTATCATGCCTGGTCCCATTTCCATCTCTGCGTCCATGCGCGCCAACCTGTTGGCGTTGCAGAACACGTCCATGTTGCAGGATATGACCCAGGAGCGGCTCGCGACCGGTAAGAAGGTCAACAGCGCCCTCGACAATCCGAGCAGCTATTTCACCGCGCAGAGTCTGAACAACCGCGCTGGCGATCTGAGTGACCGTCTGGACGGTATCGGCCAGTCGTTGCAGACCCTGAAGGCCGCCGACAAGGCGCTCACGGCCATCACCTCCCTCGTCAATCAGGCGAAGGCGCTCGCCAACAACGCGGTCGAAAACATCGGCGTGACGGCCACGGTGATCAAGAACGCGGCCGACTTCAACCTCGTGATGTCGCAGATCAACGCGGCGGTGAACGATGCCAGCTACAAGGGCGTGAACCTCCTGAAGGCGTCGCCGGACAATCTGATTGCGACCTTCAACGAAAACGGCACGTCGAAATTGACCGTGACCGGCGTGGACTCCACCTTCACCGGTCTTACCCTCTGGTCGGCGAACCAAGCCGCGGCGGGCGACACCACCGGCGAGTGGGGAACGGTTTCCGGTATCAACAAGACCATTTCCCAGGTCACCAACGCCCTGACCACCCTCCGGACCACCGCCGCGTCGTTCGGTACGGCCAGCGCCATCATTCAGACCCGCGAGGATTTCGCGAAGAACCTGATCTCCACCTTGCGGGCGGGCGCCGACAAGCTGACCCTGGCCGACATGAACGAAGAGGCCGCCAACATGCTGGCTCTGCAAACC
>JADGDA010000229.1 GCA_015228695.1 Alphaproteobacteria bacterium | reverse complement strand
CACGCCGATTCCTTGAAAGTCGTCATGACCGGCGAGGGATCGGACGAGGTCCTGCTGGGCTACGACCTGTTCCGGGAAATCGCGATTCGCGGCTTCTGGGCGCGCAATCCCCAATCCTCGTGGCGCGGCGCCCTGTTCCGCAAGCTCTACGCCTATTTGCCGCAGTACCGGAACCCCCGGTACGCCGCCATGCTCCTCGATTTCTACCGGGGCACGCTGGCCGACCCCGAGGACCCGTTCTTCGGCATGCGGGTCCGCTGGCGCAACGGGCAGGGGCTGGACGGCTACATGGGAGAGGCGCTTCTCGAGTCCGGGGAGCCGAGGGAGGACCTGGAACGCTGGCTGCCGCAAGGGTTCGCCGATGCCGATCATGTCGGGCGGGGGCAGGCGATCGAGGTCCAGACGCTGCTTGCGAACTATCTCCTGTCCTCCCAGGGCGACCGCATGTCGATGGCCCATTCGGTCGAGGGGCGCTATCCGTTCCTCGACAACGAGTTCGTCGATTTCGCGGCGCGCCTGCCCCGGCGGCTCAAGCTGCGCGGCCTGAAGGACAAGTTCATCCTGCGCCGGTCGATGGCGGGGCTTCTGCCCGACAGCATCCGCCAGCGCCCCAAGGTCGCCTATCAGGCCCCGGACATGGCCGCGTTCGTCACGGACGGGGTTCTCCACCCCCTGGTCGAGCACCTGTTCTCGCCCGAGCGGGTGGTGGAAAGCGGCCTGTTCAACCCGGTGGCCGTGGAGCAACTGCTGGCCAAGATGCGGCAGATCCGGCTGCCCCGGGTCAGCCTGCGCGACAACATGGCCTTCATCTTCATCCTCTCCGTCCTGTTGCTTGAAGAGATGTTCGTTCATGGGCGGATGAGCTTCGCGCCCCGGCGCCTGTCGGCGGAAACTGTCAGGATCGTGTCATGACCAACGAGACCGAAGTCAGAAAAAAGATCGTCGAATACGTCCTGGCCAACCACGTCTCCCGCTATACGGAGGAGACGCTTCCGTTGGACGAGTCCCTCGTCGAACTGGGGGTGATGGATTCCTACGGCGTGGTCGAGCTGGTGGATTTTCTCGAACGCGCCTGGTCCATCAAGATCGCCGATGCGGAGATCACCCGGGAAAAAATGGGATCGGTCAACAGGATGTGCCGCCTTATCCTCGAAAAGACCGGCTGACGGGAGAGTCCCATGGCCCGCGTGCTCTGCGTCGCGCCCCATCCGGACGATGAAACCCTCGGCTGCGGCGCGACGCTGTTGCGGCACAAGGCGGAGGGCGACGAGATTCACTGGCTGCTGGTGACCGAGGCCGGTCCCCCCCGGTTTTCCGCCGATTTCCCCGCCCGGCGCCGGCGGGAGGTGGCGGAGGTGGCGGACCTGTACGGGTTCGCCTCCACCACCTGGCTCTCCTTGCCGGCGGCGGAGATGGACCGGCTTCCCGAAAGCGACGTCATCGAATCCTTCCGCCCGGCCATCGCCGGCGTCGCCCCGGACGTGGTCTACCTTCCCCATCGCGGCGATGCCCACTCCGACCACCGGATCACCCACGACTGCGCCATGGCGGCGATGAAGCCCTTCCGCACCGGCAAGCGCATCCGGCGCATCCTGGCCTATGAGACCCTGTCGGAGACGGAGCAGGCCGCCTTCGGCCACGATGCCTTCCGCCCCGACGTCTTCGTCGATGTGGGGGACTGGCTGGAGCGCAAGATCGGGATCATGGCGGTCTACGCCGGCGAGATGCAGCCTCCGCCCCTGCCGCGCGAGCCGTCGGCGGTCCGGGCCCTGGCCCGGTTGCGCGGCGCCACCGTGGCCTGCGCCTACGCGGAGGCGTTCATGCTGCTGCGCGAGGTCCGGTAGGACTCCGGTCAATACTTGTGCTGCGCGAACGTCTCCTTGGCGAAATCCCAGCCGATGTCGAGCGCCTCGCAGGCGAAACAGTCGCGGAACAGGACATAATCGTTATAGAAATCGGCGGGAAAATGGGCTTGCCACGCCTCGCCGTAGAGTTGCGCCACCTCGTTCTTGAAAATGGCGCGGAAGTTCTGGCGGACGTGCCGCTCGATCCCGGCCTCGCGCGGTTCGCCGGCCTCGACTGAGAATTTGTCGGAGGGATGGGGGACCCAGTCGATCAGATAGCACCCCCTGCGATCGGGGTTCCGGTCGCGGACGTCTCCCCTGGGCGTGACGATCAGCACCATGCGGTTGGCGCTCATGCGGCGGATATAGGCGTTGCGAAGCATGACCGGTCTCCCGGCGGGGCCCCGATGACCCCGCGTCACCGCAAGGGTGCCACCGTTTCCGTGCCCGTCAAGGACAAGCCGTTCATGCCGGCCTTGACCGACCCGTGGAACCTCCGCTAGCCTTCCGCCTTCGCGTTTCGCCCTCAGGAGTCCCGATGGCCGATCCCGCCGCTTCGCGGCCCAGTTTCCAGTCTCTCATCCTTTCGCTCCAGTCCTTCTGGGCCGGGAAGGGGTGCGTGATTCTCCAGCCCTACGACATGGAGGTCGGGGCGGGCACCTTCCATCCCGCGACCACCCTGCGCGCGCTCGGGCCGGAGCCCTGGAGCGCGGCCTACGTGCAGCCGTCGCGGCGGCCGACCGACGGGCGCTATGGGGAGAATCCGAACCGGCTCCAGCACTATTACCAGTTCCAGGTGCTGCTGAAGCCCTCGCCGCCCGATCCGCAGGCCCTGTACCTGGAGAGTCTGAGGCACCTGGGCATCGATCCCCTGCGCCATGACATCCGCTTCGTCGAGGACGATTGGGAAAGTCCGACCCTGGGGGCCTGGGGGCTGGGGTGGGAGGTGTGGTGCGACGGCATGGAGGTCACCCAATTCACCTATTTCCAGCAGGTGGGCGGCATCGAATGCGATCCGGTGGCGGTGGAGCTGACCTACGGCCTGGAACGTCTGGCCATGTACATCCAGGGGGTGGAGAACGTCTACGACCTGGACTTCAATGGAGCCGGCGTCCGCTACGGCGATGTGTTCCATCAGGCCGAGGTGGAGTACTCCAGGCATAATTTCGAGTGCGCCGACACCGAAATCCTTCTGCGCCATTTCCAGGACGCCGAGAGGGAGTGCAAGGCGCTCCTGGCGGAGAAGCTGCCCCTGCCGGCATACGATCAGTGCATCAAGGCCTCGCACCGGTTCAACCTGCTCGATGCGCGCGGGGTCATTTCGGTGACCGAGCGCGCCGCCTACATCGGCCGGGTGCGGGCGCTGGCCAAGGCGTGCTGCGAAGCTTGGCTGGAAAGCCGTGTCTCCCGGAGGGTCGCCTGACGCCATGGCCAAGCTGTTGCTGGAATTGCTGTCGGAGGAAATCCCGGCCCGGATGCAGGCGCGGGCCGCCGATGATCTGCTCCGGCTGGTCGTCGAGGGGCTGGCCGGGAACGGGCTGGAGGCCAAGGGCGTGCGCGCCTTCGTCACTCCGCGCCGCCTGACCCTCGCCGTCGAGGACCTGCCCGCCGCCCAGCCCGACGTCACCGAGGAACGGCGCGGTCCCCGGGTCGATGCGCCCGAACCGGCGATTCAGGGGTTTCTCAAGGCCTGCGGCATCACCCTCGATCAGGCGGAAAGGCGTCCGACTCCCAAGGGCGACTTCTACTTCGCCACCATCCGCAAGGAAGGCCGCGCCACCGCCCTGGTGATCAAGGAGGTGGTCGAGGCCGTGCTCGCCGATTTCCCGTGGCCCAAGTCCATGCGCTGGGGGAACGGCGCCGCGCGCTGGGTGCGGCCCCTGCACGGCATTCTCTGCGTCTTCGACCGGCAGATCGTTCCGGTCCGCTTCGCCGGAGTCGAGGCGGGCGAGATGACCGAGGGGCACCGGTTCCTGACGCCGGTCTCGTTCCCGGTGCGCGGCTTCGTCTGCTACGAGCGCGGCCTGCGCGAGGCCTATGTGCTGATCGACCCGGAGGAGCGCGCCCGCCGGATCGCCGACGACTCCGCGGCGCTGGCGGCGGCCGAGGGGCTGTCCGTCAAGGCGGACGAGGGCCTGCTGCGCGAGGTGGCCGGGCTGGTCGAATGGCCGGTGGCGCTGATGGGCCGCATCGACGACGCCTTCATGGACGTTCCGGCGGAGGTGCTCACCACCGCCATGCGTTCGCACCAAAAGTATTTCTCCCTGCTGAGGGCCGACGGCTCGCTGGCTCCCCGCTTCATCGTGATCTCGAACATGGTCGCCGGGGACGGGGGCAAGGCCATCGTCGCCGGCAACGAGCGGGTGCTGCGGGCGCGGCTGTCCGACGCCAAGTTCTTCTGGGACCAGGACCGCAAGCACACCCTGGAAAGCCGGGTCCCCAAGCTGGGCGAGCGCATCTTCCACGCCAG
>JADGDA010000228.1 GCA_015228695.1 Alphaproteobacteria bacterium | reverse complement strand
CTGCGCTGATGACAGCGCAGCAAGTGTCGCACATTTTCGCCCAAAAGCCAACTTTGTTCGCGCCGTTTTGGCAAAAAATAGTGAATTTTCATGACATTCAACCTCATCAAGAACGCATGGATTCCGGCTCGGCGATTATCCGGTCGGCGCGTCTGGGTCCGCCCCGGCGAGGTGACGGACAGCTTTACCGACGATCCGTTGCTCGGGCTTGACTTTCCGCGCCCCGATTGGAACGCCGCCGTCAGCGAATGGCTGATCGGCCTTGTCTTTACGGCTCTACCGCCTGACGGCGATGTGGATTGGGCGAGCCGCTTTGTAACTCCTCCTCCGCCCGACGTCTTGAGCGCCGCGCTCGCTCCTCTCGCCTTCGCCTTCGATCTCGACGGCGACGGGCCGCGCGCCTTTCAGGATTTCGACCTCCTGGCCGGCGTCGAGCCCAAGTCGTTGAACGGACTCTTCATTGACGCGCCCGGCGAGAACACGCTCAAAAACAACGCCGACCTGTTCATCAAGCGTGGAGGAGGCGATGTTCTTTGCCTTTCCTATGCGGCGGCGGCCCTGATCACGCTTCAAACCTACGCTCCCGCCGGAGGCGCAGGGCATCGCACGTCCATGCGCGGCGGCGGGCCGTTGACCACTCTGGTCGCGCCTCGGCGAAAGAATGTGGCGGGGGACGAAGTAACGACTCTGTGGGATCGGCTCTGGGCCAATACTCCCGATCAAGGTTGGGACCCATCCGATCCCACACCCGACGATCCGCCGTCACACCCGGATTGGCCGCTGGTGTTTCCCTGGCTGGCGGCGACACGCACCTCGAAAAACAATGAAGTTACCGCTCCAGATCAGACTACGCGGCGATTAGCCTTTTTCGCCTGTCCGCGCCGTCTCCGATTGATTTTTCAGCCCACCGACACTCAGGTTTGCTCCCTTGGCGGTCCGGTCGGCGACATCCTCGCCGTGGGCTATCGCACCCAAAACTACGGGGCGAACTATCTGGGCTGGATACACCCCCTCTCGCCTTATCGACCGGACAAAAAGTCAGGCCCTCTGCCTGTTCACCCTCAGGCGGGAGCCTCGGACTACGGAGATTGGTTGGCTTGGTGGGGCTTTGACGGCGAACCCGCCTATGGAGTCGCCCGCTGGAATGATCGTCGGTTCCAACTTGGGTCCGCTCTTGCAAGCGATGGTGTCGAGGCGTTCGGCTTTGACATGGATAACGCCAAAGCCCGCCAGTGGCTCGAAGCCCGTTTGCCCTGGGCGCCGGTTTACGGTGATGACGCCAAATCGCTCAAAGACGCGATCCGGCAACTGATCGACGGCGCCGATAAGACCGCTCAGGCCCTACTGTACGCGATCAAGCTGGCGGTATGGGGGCAGCGAGACGGCAAGAGCTATCGCCTTCCCGAGACTTTGCCGCGCGACGCCGCCAGCGAGGATGTCAAACAATTCTGGCGCGAAACCGAGACCGCATTTCGTGAACAGGTCAAGATGTTGATCGAACGGCCAGCCGAACACCTGGACGATCGGATGCAGTGGCTGGAAACGCTCTTCACGCATGGCTTCCGTCAATTCGACGGCGCCGTCGATCTTGATGGCCTCACCGATGCCGACCCCCGCCGTCTGATCTATGCCCGAGGCAGGTTATCTGGAGCGTTAAAGCCGTGGGGCGACGTCGCCAAGGCTCTTGGCATTGACAAAGCCAATCCCACAAAACGGGGCAAAGCCGCTGTCCAAGAAAAGGAAAGCACATGAACCACGACATGTTGCGAGATCTGTTTGCCGATTGGTGGTCCAAACTCACCGACATCAAGAACGACGGCAAGGCGTCTCTGGCCGCATTGCGCCGCCTGGGCGCCGCCGAAGCCGTATTTCCGCCTGAAATTGACGTTGTCGGGGCCATCGCCATCTCCGCCTATCGCGTTCTTCATCGCCGAGTGCGCTCATTGCCCAATCTCCCGAATGATTGGGAATCGCAACTGGTCGTCACGGCTGTCGTTCTGGCTCATGTTCGAGAAGACGATACGAAAAACAAGAGCGTCGCCGCCTTGCTCGGTGCCTCACGCATTGAGGGCGATGATACCACCCACCTCATGGCCGAGACCCGCTTTCGCTGCCTGTTACGCACCACCGATCCGGTCGAGCTGTGTGACCAGGCGCGCCGCGCCGTCGCCTTATTAGGACGCAAGGCCCCGGTGGGCGACTTGGGGGAAAGCCTGTTTAGCTGGGACACCCGGACCCGCCGCAAATGGGCGATATCCTATTGGAAACTTGACGCCGGACCTGGCGTCGCCGCCGCCCCTGCTTCCGAATCGCCATCCGCCAACGGAGTCCTCTGATCATGTCGCGATTTTTGCAACTGCACATCCTGACCGCCTACCCCGCCTCCAACCTGAACCGCGACGACACCGGCCGCCCCAAGACCCTGAACTTCGGCGGTGCCGAACGTCTGCGGGTGTCGTCGCAAAGCCTGAAGCGGGCGTTCCGCACATCCGACGTGTTTGCAAAGCTGCTTCCGGGGGCGATCGGCAAACGGTCGCAGGACTTCGCTGGGGCGCTGGTGCGGTCCCTGATCGAATGCGGCCTGAGCGAGGCTGAGGCGACGGCCCGCGCCGAGGCCGTGATCGAAAACGATAAGATGGGGAAAGTCAAAAAGGGCAAGGCCCAGACCGAACAGCTTGTCCACCTTGGCCCCGACGAATTGGCTGCCATCGAAGCCCTGGCCGAGCGCCTCAAAGCCGACGCGACTCTGGACGAGAGAACCGTGCTGGTGCTGAAGAACAAGCCTCGCGCCGCCGACATCGCCATGTTCGGGCGCATGCTGGCCGACAATTCCGGCTACAATGTCGAAGCGGCGGCGCAGGTCGCTCACGCCTTCACCACCCATCGCGCCACGGTCGAAGACGATTATTACACCGCCGTGGACGACATCAAGAACGCCGACCGCGAGGCGGATCGCGGCGCTGGGTTCATTGGCGTTCAGGAGTTCGGCGCGGGTCTTTTCTACCTCTATATTTGCATCAACGCCGATTTGTTGGCCGCCAATCTGGCTGGTGAAAACGCCTTGGCGGCCGACGCTGTGGAAGCGCTGCTGACCTCCGCCTGCACGGTAAGCCCGTCCGGTAAACAGAACGCGTTCGCCAGCCGCGCCCGTGGACTCTACGCCTTGCTGGAAATCGGGGAGGAAGCTCCGCGCAGCCTCGCCGCCGCCTTCCACCACCCGGTCGGCGCCCGCAAGGGAGAGGACGACCATCTAACCGCTTCGATCAAGCGCTTGAGCGCACTGCGGGACGGCTTCACCCGCGCCTATGGGGAAAAGGCGCAGAGCTTCGAGATGAACGTCGCCGATCCGGAAACGCTTGGCCTCAAAGCCCTGATCGCCGCCGCCCGTGGGGTTTTCAATACAGGAACAGGTGTTTGATGCCATGGAGGAGCGCGACTTTCTGCTCTTTCGCCTTGCCGGCCCGATGGCCGCCTGGGGCGATATCGCTGTGGGCGAGCGGCGGGGAAGCTGGGACATTCCATCGAAATCCGCTGTCATCGGCTTGTTGGCCGCCGGGCTTGGCCTCGATCGCCGCGATACCGAGGCCCACGCCGTCCTCGACCGAGGGCTGGGCTTCGGCGTGCGTCAGGATGCCCCAGGCCGCCCCTTACGCGACTACCACACCGCGCAGGCTCCCAAAGCCCGCAAGAACGCCCGCTGGGGGACACGGCGCGACGAGTTGGCCGCAGACGATTTAAATACGGTCTTGTCCGACCGTATCTATCGCATCGAGTCCGCCGCCACCGTCGCGGTCTGGGCGCGTAACGCGGCGTCGGCTCCTTCGCCGGACACTTTGGAAAACGCCGTGCGCCGACCGCATTTCGCCCTCTATCTGGGACGCAAGGCCTGCCCGTTGAGCCGCCCTCCCCGGCCTCGGATCGTGAGGGAAAGGGGGTTGATCGCGGCGTTGGACGCTTATGACGGGGCCGAGTACGAGGCCGATCTGGCGCTCAACTCATGGCGCGGTCTTCGCCCCCCGGTTCAACCCCGCCCGGTGTGGTTCGAGGTCGCGGCGGGACTGGAGGCCGAAGAGGCGGAGGCCCTCGAACGTCGCTATCGCCGCGACGGTCTGATGAATCGGGCGCTGTGGCAGTTCGCCGACCGGCTTGAGGGGCGGCTGGAATGGCGTCCGCCGATCCATGGCGAGATTCAAGGGGAGGTGATTCCATGAGCCACATAACCCGCGCCGAACTGTCACGCGACAGCGCCGCGCGCGCCGCCCTGACGGCAATGTTGCGCGACCAAGGCGGTCTTGACGGCGGCCACCGGCTTGTCTGGACCTTGTTTGCGGGCGATCCTGAC
>JADGDA010000227.1 GCA_015228695.1 Alphaproteobacteria bacterium | reverse complement strand
GACGGCGACTGGGGCAGGTTCTTTTCCTCGGAAATCCCCTCGCCGCGTCGGGGAGCCTTTAATAGACCTCTTGCGAAAGTCGATGACTCCCCTGGGGTTGCGTTCAGAGTCGCATAGTGCCATGATTCAGCTCGGCGAATCGTTTGTGCGGGGGCTGGGGCATGGCAGGCATCTACGAACGATTGTGGAGGCGACCACGAGATTTTCTGCGGGTGACCGGGGTCAGATCGCGACGTTCGACGACATGGTGGCTCGGGCTCGCCCGGTCTGGGCGCGGTAGGTCGTCGCTCCGAAGAAGAAGGCGGGGCGGCCCTATGGCATCGAACGGGTGGCCGACGATGCGCTGACGGCGCATCTGATCGTCATGCTGTTCTATTTCCGGATCTACGCCACCCAAGCATTCATCGGCGCCCTTCTGGGCGCGACCGAATGCGCGGTGTGCCGGGCGATCCGGCGGATCGAGCCGGTGGCGGCGGCGGCGTTTGCGCTCAGGCGCGAACGTGCCCTGCCGGCAGCGGAATTGGAGACCATCCTGCTCGACTGCACCGAACAGCCCATCGAGCGTCCCAAATACCGCCAGCGGCGGCACTGTCACCGAAACTCCACCCGGAACCCGGAATTGGATGCACTGTCACTGGAACCTGAAGGGGGGATGTGAACGGTTACAAGGTAGAGCTACTGTGAGCCGCGCTCTGTGAAGTCCACTATCTTGCCGTTGGAATCCAACTGCACATCAAGCTGTTTCAGCCCCTTACCAGAATTCTGGCGATAGTCGGGGTCCGTGATGGGCGTGAAAGGATGGACTATCTGTCCGGGTAAATACATATATTGCAAGGTCACAGTACCGTCTGCGCTCCGAATTCGGTTGTATGGTTGGCCAATTAGCTGGATGACCTCCGGCTCAGTCGTCTTTCCTACCTTAAGTTTGCTAACATTCGCCGAGTTGAAATCGGTTCCCATTCTTGTGCTGCCACACCCAATACATAGAGTGATGCATGCGACGACAAGAGAGATGTTTCGAGACATGCCTTTCATTTCCTCTCTCCCACTCCCAAGAGTTTGTCCCCGGCCTTGCCGACCCGCCATGCATGAAACTTGGGCGAATGGGTGGCCAGCGCTATGATCATCACGTCGTCGGCACCGAGGTCGGTTCTTCCTTGGTGCGCAAAACCCGGCCAAGAGTTGGACCCAGGGAGCCTCGATTACCCCCGATTGTGCCATGGGGCGGTAATGCCCAGGGAGCACGTTTTCCAGAGTTATGTTGCTGAGGCCCCCTACGCCGACGGCGCGGTGTATGGAGGACGTGATGGAAGTCGTTTATCCGCGGTGTGCTGGACTTGACGTCCACAAGGCCATGGTGGTGGCGTGCGTCCGGCAGATGCAGGGCGCCAAGATCACCCGGGAGATCCGAACCTTCGAGATGATCCTGGCGAATGCCGCGCACATCAAGAACGTGCCCGGCCGCAAGACCGACGTCAACGACGCGACCTGGATCGCCGATCTTCTGGCGCACGGTCTCATCCGGGCGAGCTTTGTACCGGATCGGGACATCCAGTATCTGCGTTCGTGGCATCTTCATACATCCTTTTCGTTGTCTTAATTGGCCTGCCCGAAAGAGTTCCACGCCACGTAGCCGCCGCATCGACAAGGTCGCTCGCCGTCGTGTCATCGAACATGACTCTCTGCTCAAGGGCCAGGACCTGCACATCGGATATCGACGCGAACCGGCGCAACTGCGTGCCCGTCGAGGAAGACGCCTCGGCCTCAGACGATGTCCGCAAATCCCTGAAGAGCCACTTCCCGATTGCCTGGAACATGACCAACTCCCTACCTGCTCGAAACCCGTTCCGGCTATCCCTTCCTCTTCGCTGGCCTTTTCACTAGATTTCCTCAGTCTGCCCGTGTAGCACAACCGGGGGGGGGTAAACTGCAAACATTCGCCAGCGTCCACAGATTCCGGTGACAGCATCGATCCCCCATTCCGCCCCTGGAAAGAGCCGGAAAGCGCCCCGCCTCCCGGGCATGTTTAGCCCGCATGCGCTTCAGGCCGGATTCCTCCCCGGCAATGAGCGCATCCTGCAAGGCCTTCACCTCGGCCTCGTGCTTCTTCAAGAGCCGCAGGCCCGCCCGCGCCACGTCGTTGGGCGAGCCATGGCGACCGGTTTGTCGATGAAATCGACGGAAGGCTCGCCGAACGGAACCGGCGTGGTGCGCGCCGATGATGGATAAATGTTCCGGTATTCATGGATTCGTGGTACACGGGACGGTCTTTTGGCCGTTGTCCTTGAGGGGGAACACGATGTTACGAAAGGTTTTGATGTTCGCGGCATTGTCCGTGTTGCTGTCCGTTTCCGTTCCTGCTCCGGCGAGTGCCGATGGGAGCTTTACGCTCGGCTCGATCGTCTGCACGAAGGAAGGAAATGAAAACGGTCCGAGCTATTTGATCTTTTCGTATCAGGAAGTCGATTGCGTCTACCATGGCGTCGGCGGACCGCAGAAATACGATGGCGTTCAGGGAATTCTTCTTGGGGTCGACGTCGGCGAGCGTTATCAGGACATCATGACCTATGAGGTCGTGGGCGGCGCCTGGGAGGCCAAGGCTCCCCTGGAAGGCAAGTACGTGGGCGTCCAGGCGTCGGCGACGGTCGGCATCGGTCCGACGGTTCAGGTGGGCCTCGTCGGGGTGGGGAACGGATTGACCCTGGTGCCCGTGGGGCTCGGCGGCGGAATCGGTCTCGGCGCGTCCGGCGGGCTGAGCTATCTGACCCTTACTCCGGTCAAGTAGGCTGGTTCCGGCCCGTCTGGTTCCGGCCCGTCTGGTCCCGGGTGAGGGGGAACGTGCCCGATTTCAGCTTTGAAGACCGTCTGGGCGGGGCCGCCGTCGGGTCTATTATCGGGCCTGTTGTCGGGATCGACGAGGCGGGGCGGGGTCCCTGGGCCGGGCCGGTCGTTGCCGGGGCGGTGTTCCTGGACCGGGACCGGCTGGCCCCGGACCTTGCCGCCGCCCTCGACGATTCCAAGCGGCTGACGTCCGGACGCCGCGAGGCGCTGTTTCTTCGCCTTCCCGGTTGCGCCCGGATCGGGGTCGGGATCGCCTCGGCGGAGGAAATCGACCGCCTCAATATTCTGAGGGCCACCTTTCTCGCCATGGCCCGGGCGGTGGACGCCCTCGGCGTGCCCGTCGGCCATGCCCTGGTGGACGGCAACCGGCCGCCGCCCCTGCCGTGTCCGGTGACGACGGTGGTCGGGGGCGACGGCAAGAGCCTGTCCATCGCCGCCGCCTCCATCGTCGCCAAGGTGACCCGCGACCGGCTGATGACCGGTCTGGCGGAGGTCTATCCGGGGTACGGCTGGGAGCGGAACATGGGCTATGGAACCGCCGATCACCGCGCGGGACTGGACCGGCTCGGCGTCACCCCCGAACACCGCAAAAGCTTCGCGCCGGTCGCGTCGCGACTGGCGTCGACGGATTCGTCGCGACTGGCGTCGACGGATTCGTCGCGACTGGCGTCGACGGATTCGTCGCGACTGGCGTCGACGGGGTCGGGACTCCTTGACCGCTAGTAATTGTGGTTCAAAGACTCCGTCTGACACAATATAACAAGTGTCTTGACGTCGAGTCGCGCCTTGCCCAGGATGCGGGCCATGAAAACAGATTGCATCCTGGAAGGCGATTGCGTCGCCGTCATGAAGAGTCTGCCCGAGAAATCGGTCGACTTGGTGTTCGCCGATCCACCGTATAACTTGCAGCTCGGTGGTGAATTATTGCGGCCGGATAATTCAAGGGTCGACGGCGTCAATGACGAATGGGACCGGTTCGCTGATTTCGCCTCCTATGACCGCTTTACCCACGCCTGGTTGACCGAGGCGCGGCGCGTGCTCAAGGACGAGGGCACCCTGTGGGTCATCGGCAGCTATCACAACATCTATCGGGTCGGGGCCATTCTTCAGGACGTGGGGTTCTGGATTCTCAACGACGTCGTCTGGAACAAGACCAACCCGATGCCGAATTTCCGGGGCACCCGCTTCACCAACGCCCATGAAACCCTGCTCTGGTGCTCGACCGGTCCTGACGCCAAGTACACCTTCAACTATGACGCCATGAAATCCATGAACGACGGGGTGCAGATGCGCTCCGACTGGCAATTGCCCCTGTGCACCGGGGGCGAGCGGCTGAAGAACGCGGCGGGGGTCAAGGCCCATCCGACCCAGAAGCCGGAATCGCTGCTGTACCGGGTGGTGCTGTCGTCGACCAGCCCCGGGGACGTGGTGCTCGATCCCTTCTTCGGCACCGGGACCAGCGGGGCCGTGGCGAAAAGGCTGGGCCGCCGTTACGTCGGCATCGAACGGGACCGCGCCTACATCGCCG
>JADGDA010000226.1 GCA_015228695.1 Alphaproteobacteria bacterium | reverse complement strand
ATGCGCGATTCGCACATCGCCGAAAACGGGGGGGAGGAAAATCTGCCCGATGCCTGGCTGGTTGACGTCAGCCGTTCCGGGCCGCGCTGCGTGTTGGAGGGAAGACGTGTCGTGCTGTGGCGCGCCGACGACGCCAAGGAACAACCGGTGGAGATCGCCACCGCCGACGGAAGCTGGCGGGCAGGGACCAAATGGCCCGCCAGATCCCAGCGGCTGGCTCCCCCCGATAAAATGCCGCTCACCGACGGAGGCAAGCTGACGGTGCGGGTCGGTGACGCCAAGGCCGATATCGACGTTACCATCATTCCGGCCTCGGTGAAGGACGCCACCGTCCAGGCGGCGTGGATGGCGGAGAAAGGTTGCAGACCCCAGGCGGTGGCTCTGCTGGGCAAGGCCCGCTGACCCATGCACGAGGTGACGCATCGTCAGATTCCAGCTCTGGTGGGGATTTTCATCGTGGCCGTGGGGCTGGCCCTGGGGGTTGGGGGCACCATTCCCCTGATATCCATGCTGGGGCATTGGGCGGAGGATTTCCGCATTGCCACCCTGCTGCCCCCCGAGCCTCAGCATCCCGACATCGCGGTGATCGCCATCACCGAGCAGACGCTGGAACCGTTCCCTTATCGCTCGCCGGTGGACCGCCGGTTTCTGGCCGGACTGCTGCGCATCCTGGAACAGAAGGGAGCCCGGGCCATCGGCGTGGACCTGCTGTTCGATCAGGCGACGGAGGCGGACAAGGACGCGGAATTTCGCTCGACCTTGCTCGGTTTATCGATCCCGGTGGTGGTGAGCTATGCCCGGACCGAGGAAAGCCTGACCGAGGGGCAAAGCCGATACCTGGACGAATTTCTTCCCCTGCCGATGCGCGGATTCGCCAATCTGGTAAAGGACCCCCTGGACGACACCGTGCGCTGGATCTATCCGGGCCGTTCCCTCCCGGACGGCACGTTCGTTCCGGGGTTGGTGCGGGCTCTCGCGGCAAAGCTTGGTGTCGACTCGCCGTCCGAGGAAACGCCCATCGCCTGGCGCGGCCGCCCCGATTCGTCGACGCCCCCGTTCCGCCAATTCCCCGCGCAGATGGCGGCGTTCTTGCCGGAGGCGTGGATCAAGGACCGGATCATACTGATCGGCGGCGACCTAAGCCTTACCGATCGTCACCGCACCCCGTTCCTCGCCGCGTTGGAACGCCTGCAAGGGGTCATCCCCGGCGTGGTGATTCATGCCCATGCCCTGGCGCAGATCCTTGATGGGCGAAAGCCGCCGGACATCGGCATGACGGGCGCGGTGGCGGTGGTGGTCGCCGCTGCGCTGGTGGGGCTTTTGCTCGGCATGCTGGAAATGCCCCTGATCATCCGATTGGTATCGGTGCTTGGCGGAATTGTCATCATCTGGGTCGCCGGGTTCGTTGTCATGCGTTATACCCAGACGATGGTCCCGCTGGTCACGCCGACCATCAGCTTCACCTTTGCCCTGTGGATGACCGATCTGCTGATCGGGAACAGCGAGCGTCAACAGAAGAAGTTCATCAAGGAAGCCTTCAGCCACTATATTTCGCCCTCCCTGGTCGAGGATCTCATGAGAGACCCGAGTCGGCTGACCCTCGGCGGCGAGCGGCGGGTGATGACGTTTCTGTTTACCGACGTCGCCAACTTCACCCCCCTGGCCGAACAGCTCGACCCGCTTGTTCTGGCGCCACTCCTCAACATCTACCTGGACGGGGTCTGCAAGGTGATCCTGATGCATGACGGAACGGTGATCGAGTTCATCGGCGATGCCGTGTTCGCGCTGTTTTCCGCCCCCCTGGAGCAAGGCAACCATGCCGCTCGCGCCTTGGAGTGCTCCCGCGATATCGACACGTTCGCCGAGGCATTCCGGGCCTTGGAAAACAGGGACGGGGTGCCGTTCGGCATCACCCGGATCGGGCTCCATACCGGCGTGGCGACGGTCGGCAACATCGGGTCGGAGGAACGATTCAAATACGGACCGGTCGGCGATTCCGTGAACACCGCTTCCCGAATCGAGGGACTGAACAAATTTTTCGGCACCCGGATATGCGTCTCCGCCGTTACCGCCGAAGCCGCCGAGGATGACAACCTGCGGCCGATGGGCCGAGTCGTGCTCAAGGGCAAGACCGAGGCGTTGGAGGTGTACGAAGTCCTTGATGAGGAAAAATCGGCTTCGCCCTATGTGGAACGCTACCGGACGGCTTACGCCCTGATGGATGCCGGCAGGGTGGGAGAAGCCCACCCGCTTTTCGAGGCGCTTGGGCGCGAGGCTCCCGATGACGGGTGCGTTGCCTTGCACCTCCGGCGCCTCGCGGAAGGCGCCGTTGACGCCCGAATCGTCATGACCGACAAGTGAACGCTTGAGCCAAGGAATCTCGACCATGCCCGAATTGGATGTTCCCTACGAATTGCATATCAACGAACAGGGCCGCTGGCAGCTCCTCGAACAATTCGCCAATGGCGAACGCATGGCGGCTATCGAGCGGGCCAAGGAGCTCGAATTACGCAAGCCCCACATGATGATCAAGCTGGTGCGGGCCTCGTTCGAGGAGCAGCGTGGAAAATGGCGGGAAATGGCGATCTTCAAGAGCGCCGCCCTGAAGGTACACGAAAACAGGCTGGCGACGACCATCGCCCTGGAACGCTACGGCGTCTATCACGGCGGCACGGGGCGGGCCCTGTTCGTCAAGGATTTCCGCCTGCGAAACGAGCGCGAGCTGTTTGAATTCGTTGCGATATACGAGAAGAAAAATCCAGGAATTGTCGTTCATGTTGCCAAGGAAAGCCTGAACGTCAATAACAAGGTTATCACCCAAAACGTCATCTATAAAACCGGCAGCGATACGAAGTTCTTCGACAGACTCGACATCAGAAATAAAAAGGTTGCAAAGACGGCATCTCCAACCTCAAAAAAAAGAAATGGGAAGCGTCCGAGTTCGCGACTTGTGAATAGGCTTGGAAATAATGCGTCATTCTTTCTATCATTGATCACATCAATTATGTTTGTGCCTGTGGCAGTCTACGTCGCCGGACGCTATTCTGGTCAGATTGTCATTGATATTATCGGAAAAGATGGATTTGGTCTGTACCTCATTGCCGTCGCCGTCTTGAGCATGATGGCCGTGCTGGTGGGCCTGATGTGGCTGAACGACATCTCAATCCCGGCATTTTTTGAGAAACTGGGTTCGCGGCAACCCGCACCTGTTGTCGAGCAGCCGCCAACCGAGTCGGAACGCAATGCCGCACCCCGCACCCCTCCGGCCGCGCCGGATGTGGATGCACTCTGGGCGGAGATGTGGGCCACGATCGCCGCCGCCGTGCCGGCGGAGGCTCAGAACCCGTCGCCTCGGGTGGAACGCTTTTTTGCCCTGCTCGCGGAGGGGGTGATGGACTTTCTCGTCTGTCGGCCGGAAGGACTCGCCGCCGCGCACCGGGCAAAACTGCTTGCCTCCCAGGAAGAATTAACGGCATTGGGCAGCGACAGTATTTGTCGATATGTGGCTCTGACGCAAAATTGTACGGAAGCATACCGATCCGTGTTTCTCCGGGGCCAAGGATGGGGTGACAGGCTTTTCCGCCAACGGAAAATGCCCTTAGGGGTTGCAGATGCGTTAAATGCGTTTCTTCGTGCCTCGGCCGACATCGAGGAATTGACCGATCTGGCGTTTATCGCCGTGGAGCCTGCCGGCGCATTCTCACTGGCCTACGATAGAGCCGTAGCCGGGATTCTTGGTGGTCTGAGCCGCGGGCAATTTGTTCTGCCGTCGGGCGGCAAACGCGGGCTTCCCGTGCACGTCTTCGAGAACAAGACTCACGGCATTCTTGCCGTCGAAAAACTTCATGGGGCGATACTCGCCGGAATGGGACAGTACGCGACCGGCATGGTTGTTGGCGATGCCATCATCCAGTCCGGCGAACTTGCGGGGCCGATCGTTGTCCCGTTACGGGAGGCGATCAGGAAAGCGGCGGAAACCGGGGACGTCATCGTCATGGCCGAAATCGCGTCCATGTTCCCCCCCCAGATCCGCCTATCCTCCATTTTCTTCGGCCTCGGAGATGCGTGGACAACGAGGCAGATCGGCCCACCGCCGGCGGCAGCCACCGCCTGATAAACCGGGCTCCGACGTCAAAAGTCGAAGTAGACTTCGGCCCGATTGTCGGTGGCCCCTTTCGGGGGGCTTCCTCCTTCCCCGGCCACTTCCGTGATCACGGAGTCCCGCGATGCTCCCTGCTTTATAAGCTCATGTGCCACTTGCTCGGCGCGCGCGGCGGACAATTCGGCATCACCGACCGAGCCGCCTTCTCCGCCATGGCTTGGCGTGCGAGTCGGCGAATAGCCGACCACACGGATGCGGCCTCCATACG
>JADGDA010000225.1 GCA_015228695.1 Alphaproteobacteria bacterium | reverse complement strand
TGACCCCCGCGCGCATGGAGGAACTGGCCGCCATGACCGGCTACACCGTCCTCGGCCGGTACGAGCAACTCCCGACCAAGCCGGGCAAACGGCTGGCCCAAGGCGCGGTCCACGCCCTGCTGTCGTGGGCGCTGGCCTACCGCCCGGATATCTGGTCCGCCAATTTCATCGCCGTCCTCTCGGCACGGAACGAGGTTCCGGCATGACCCTCTCCGCGCCGTCAGGACGACCGAAAGGCAGGAACATGAAATTTCGTCACGCCCTACGGGCGATCGTTACCGTCTGCGCCACCCTTGCGGCGGGAATGGTTTCCGCCCAGGCGGGGAATTCGGCCAAGGGCCAAAGGCCCGAGGAAGCGGTTGCCGATCTGCTGTTTCAAGAGTCCGCCAGTTGGAAGCGTCTGGATGATTTCCCATCCTTCACCCCCACCGAACTGGACGCCGCTCATGTTGAAAATCTCTGGTCTTCCGTTGAATCGGCCGCATTTTTCAAAAATTCATTTGGTTGCAATTTCGGCATCCGGCTGTTTTTCTCCGATGGAGCGGCGTCGTTTTTCAAGAAAGTGAAAACGAGCGACGGGAAATTTTCCCATACCCTTTATTCCGGTCCGGATCACTGCTCAGAAGAAGAGATATCCATATTATGGCCGCATAACAAAACAAATGTAGAGCGTTCATCCGGAACAATCCTACGAATTGATGCAAATTCGAGTTATAGATTCATCGCATTCAATGAGGGATGCTGCGGGAGCATCGTTGATGATTATATTTCAGGCCGTTTCATGCCTTATGCCGAAGAGATTGTTTATGTTGTCCCCAATGGACTATACCTGCCGAAAAATGCGTCTGTAAAATGGCAAGATATGACGTTTCCCGGTGCAATCTCCCTTTCCCGCGCCCCCGAGGAACCCGGTGACGACGGGGACCTGCCGAAACTCAGCAGCTTTCCGGCAGGCGTCCGGGCAACGCGGATCGCGGAGCAGACGGACGGAAAGAGTGATCCTTGGTTTCTGGTGTTCGTGCGATCCGGATTGGACCCCAAGAAAACGCCGACATTCGAAGTCGGTTGGGTAAGGGCGCAATAATCCCCCTGGGAGGTTCGGTGGACCATGGCAAGGTGGCGGGTCGTGTTGGGCGTGGCGGCGATGCTCCTCACCTGGGCGGCGATCGTCGAGGCGGGTCAGGATCACGGAACCTGGGCACGGTATACAAACGCCCGTTTCGGTTATTCGATCTGCTATCCCGCCGATCTGTTCGTGCCACGGGGAGAATCCGACAATGGAGACGGTCAGACGTTTCTCGCCAAGGAGGGGGCCGAATTTTCCGTGTGGGGCTCACATAACGCAATGGGCATGACCCTCGATAACGTCGTTGCGATGCGTCTATCCGACAACACTCCCCCGTTCGTGCCGACATACAGAGCGGGAAAGCCGGACTGGCGGGTTGTTTCCGGGACCTTCGGAGAAAAAATATTCTACTACAAGGTCATGGCCCACAATGACGAGTTCCATTCCTTGTGGATGGCCTACGATCTCTCCGCGAGGCCGGTTTACGATCCCGTCGTGAAACGTCTTTCCGCCTGTTTCCATTCCCTTCACTGAAGCGGCCGCACCCATGACCACCCGCGCCCCCACCATCGCCTTCTCCGGCATCGACTGCCGGGACATCGACGTCCAGGTGCAAGTCGCCAGCGGCCTGCCCGCTTTCACCATCGTCGGCCTGCCCGACAAGGCGGTGGGAGAGAGCCGGGAGCGGGTCCGGGCGGCTTTTAATTCGCTGGGACTGGCCCTGCCGCCGAAACGGATCACGGTGAACCTCGCCCCCGCCGACCTGTTGAAGGAGGGCAGCCACTTCGACCTGCCGATCGCGCTGGGGCTTCTGGCGGGCATGGGGGTACTGCCGCCGGATGAAATCCTCGGCTATGTCAGCCTGGGCGAATTGGGGCTGGACGGTTCCATTGCCGCGGTCGCGGGCGTTCTGCCCGCCGCCATCGCCGCCAACGCATCGGAACGGGGGTTGATCTGCCCCGCCGCCCAAGGGTCGGAAGCGGCATGGGCGGGTGACATCGACATTCTGGCCGCACCCTCCCTGCTGGCGCTGATCAACCACTTCAAGGGAACTCAGGTTCTCTCCCGCCCGACCCCCATGCCCGCAGAGGATGAGCGGCGCATGCTCGACCTCCGCGACATCAAGGGCCAGGAGACCGCCAAACGGGCGTTGGAAGTGGCGGCGGCGGGGGGGCACAATCTGCTGATGATCGGACCTCCGGGATCGGGCAAATCGATGCTGGCGGCGCGTCTGCCCGGCATTCTGCCGCCCCTCACCGCCCAGGAGGCGCTGGAAGTCAGCATGATCCACAGCGTTGCCGGAGAACTGCCGGGGGGCGGACTGATACAGCGCCGCCCCTTCCGCGATCCTCACCACTCCGCCTCGGTTCCGGCCCTGGTGGGGGGCGGCATGCGCGCGAGGCCGGGCGAGGTCTCCCTGGCCCACAACGGCGTCCTGTTCCTGGACGAACTTCCCGAATTCCAGCGCAACGCCCTGGAAGCCCTGCGCCAGCCCCTGGAGTCGGGGCGGGTGACCGTGGCGCGCGCCAACACCCACGTCGCCTATCCGGCCCGGGTGCAGTTGGTGGCCGCCATGAACCCTTGCCGCTGCGGCTACCTGAGCGATCCGGGCCTCGCCTGCACCCGCGCCCCGGCCTGCGCCTCCGAGTATCAGTCGCGGCTGTCCGGCCCCCTGTTGGACCGGATCGACCTGCACGTGGAGGTTCCGGCGGTCAATCCGGCCGACCTGTCGCTGCCTCCTCCCACCGAGGGTTCCTCCGAGGTGGGCGCGCGGGTCCGGGCGACGCGGGATATCCAGACCCGGCGCTATGCCGACCTCCCGCCCGAGCGCGGCATCCGCTGCAACGCCGCCGCCGACGGCGAATTTCTGGAAGCGGTGGCCGCCCCCGATCCTCCGGGCCGCGCCCTGTTGACCGAGGCGGCCGAGCGCATGCGGCTGTCGGCGCGGGGCTATCACCGGGTCCTGCGGGTAGCGCGCACCCTGGCCGACATGGAGAACGCCGGACAGGTCCGCCGCATCCACATCGCCGAGGCGCTCTCCTACCGCCGCATCGCTCCCGGACGCACCGAAGCAAATGCCGGAGGCACGAGGCGGAAATGAAGACCAAGGGTCATCGGATAAAAAGATAAGGGCCGGATTCCATGAAGACCTCCGTGAGCGAGAACGAGTTCTACGGCGCCTATGACCGGGGCGGCCAGGGATGCGTCCTCAAGAAAAAGCACATCCGCCAGTTCGACCGGGATTTCGTCCGGTCCTCCGGATTCGTCCCCTCCATGTCGGTTCTGGAATTGGGGTGCGGCAATGGGCTGTTTCTGCGCTATCTCGATCATCTGGGCGTTTCCCGGTTCGTCGGCGTCGACGGCGATCCCCGGGTCATGGGAGAAATGCCCCCCGATCTGGCCTCCCATGTCCGGATCGCGGACTTTTCCGCCTTCTTTTCCGGACACTCCCCCGGCGAGACGTTCGACCGGGTGGCGATGTTCGATGTCCTGGAGCATTTCACCGCCGAGGACGGGGCGGACCTCCTGCGCGGACTCGCGCCGCTGCTGGCTCCGGGGGGGCGGGTGGTCATCCGTACCCCCAACATGGCGTCCCCGTGGGGACTGGGCGTCCAGTACAACGACGTCACCCACCGGACCTGCTACACCCCCGGTTCCTTAAGTCAAGTGGCCAAGGTGGCGGGATTCCGCCTGCTCGCCGTCCATCCCCAGGCCTACGGCTCATGGGGCCGGGAGTTCCGCGAGCGGTTGCTGACCGGCGTCATGTCCTCCTTCCTCGCCGCCCCCCCGCACATCTGGACCCCCAATCTGATCGGCGTCCTGGAGCGGGACGGCGGGGGGTGATCACGCCTTGGCGACGAACCCGCCCACCACCCTCTTTTGTCCTGCATGGTCGAAATGGATGGTGAGTTTGTCCCCGTCCACCTCCTGGACGACGCCATATCCGAATTTCTGGTGAAAGACCCTCTCCCCCTTCCGGAACGAGTCTCCGGGATCCTCCCTTTTCTCCCAGGAGCCGGCGGCCCTGGGCTTGTCCCAGCGGCCTCCCCATGCGGTGGACGATTCCGCGAATCCCCACGAGCCGGGACCGGCATGACTCCGGGTTTCCACATGCTCTTCCGGCAATTCCCCGATGAACGACGACGGCAGCGAGCCCAGCCACTGGCCGTAGACCCTCCGGTTGGCCGCGTGTAAAATGGTGACCCGCCGCCGCGCCCGGGTGAGCCCGACATAGGCGTGCCGCCTCTCCTCCTCCAACCCCTTGGCCCCGCCCTCCTCGAGCGCGCGCTGGTGGGGGTACTGACCCTCCTCCCATCCGGGCT
>JADGDA010000224.1 GCA_015228695.1 Alphaproteobacteria bacterium | reverse complement strand
GACGGACGGAAACGTGTTCCTGCTGCGCAATCTTGACGTCGTCTTTTTTGGCGGGGGCGTTTCCAGGGAGGATTTGGCCAAGGCCTGCGAATCGATCCTCGCGGTGTTCGGCAATTACGCCGCCCAGTTCAACAACCCCTATGGGCGGCAGAGCGATCCCTTCACCATCCTCGACCTCGACACCGAATATGACACGCTTCTCCGCTACGCCGAAAGGCTGGCGGGCATTTCCGTGGCCGCGCGGGGAGCGGAGGGTTCCGCGCCGCGCAAGGCCCTGTCGATCGAGGGCATGGCCTATCTCAAGAGGGAACTTAAAGCCGCCAACATCTCCGCCATGCTGTTCAATCAGCCGGTGTACAACATCGCCGACACGGCCAAGATCAGTGCGGTGTTTTTCGAGATTTACGTCTCCATCCAGTCCCTGGAGGAACAGTTATGCGACAACCACAGCGTCCTCGGGGACCGCTGGCTGTTCCGCAGCCTGACGGAGGACCTGGACGCCGCCGTCCTCCGCACCCTTCTCCAGCCGGAGAACATCCGGTCGCAGCGCCGTTTCAGCCTCAACCTGAACGTCTCCTCCGTCGCCGGCGAGGCCTTCGGGATCTTCAACAACAGCCTGACCGCGGAACAGCGGTCCCGCGTCGTGGTCGAGATCGGCGTCGGCGACATGTTCGAAAACATGCGTCTGTTCAAGGACGCCACGAAGGCCTTGCGGAGGAAGGGATACAAGGTGTGCCTCGACGGCCTTGGGGTGGACACGGTCCCGCACGTCGACTTCGAGGGCCTTGAGTGCGATTTCGCGAAAATCTTCTGGTCGAACGACATCAAGACGGCGGAGACCGCCACGATGACGAAGATCGCGGCCAAGATCGGCGCGGCCGGGGACACCCGCTTCATCATGGCCCGCTGCGACAACGCCGACAGCGTGCGCTACGCCCGCTCGCTGGGCATCCGCATGGCCCAGGGACGCCTGATCGACCAGCTCGTGAAGAAACAGATTCCCGTATAACGTCGGCGAAAAGCAGCGTTACAGCCAAATATCGTCATGCGCGGGCTTGACCCGCGGCTGTCCGGCACGGTTATTGCCTTCAACTGTGTCCCCCCGCCGGATTTCCGTCATGGCCGTGCTCGTCACGAGCCCGCGCATGACGATCGTGTGTTCAGATTACAGAACACGACACGGGTCAGACGGCGAGGCGTGGATGGCCGTTGAAGGCGATAATCATGCTGGACAGCCGTGGAGCAGTTGGCGGAGCACCTCGTTGAGGGTAAGCCGTCCAGCCGGGGTGGTCCGTAGCCCGGTTCCGTCGAGACTCACATGGTCCGCGAGGGCCTGGGCGGCGCCGGGGGCCAGGACGTCCTCCAGCTCCATCCCGCATTGCCGCCGGAACCGGTCGCGGGCGACGCCCTCGGTCAGGCGCAGGCCCATCAGGAGCAATTCCACGGCCCGGTCTCCGGGGGACAGGGTTTCCCGTTCCCGGGTGGCGTGGCCCTCGGCCTCGACCTCCGCCAGCCAGCGTCCCGGCGCGCGGCGCTGGCGCACGGCGTCCACCCCATGGCGTCCGGTGATCCGGCCGTGGGCTCCGGGACCCACGCCGACATAGTCGCACCCCCGCCAATAGGCCAGATTATGGCGGCATTCCCGGCCGGGGCGGGCGTGGTTGGAGATTTCATAGGCGGGCAGGCCGGCGGCGGCGGTCATGTCCTGGGTGGTCTCGAACAGGCGGGCGGCCTCGTCCTCTCCGGGGGGGGCGTGGACGCGGTGAAAGGCCGTTCCCGGCTCGATGGTCAACTGATACAGGGACAGATGATCGGGGGCGAGGTCCAGGACCCTCGCCAGTTCCTCCCGCCACGAAGCGTCGGTCTGGCCCGGCCGGGCGTAGATCAGGTCGAGGGACAGGCGGGGAAAGACGTGGCGCGCCGCCTCGACGGCGGCCAGGGCCTCCGCGACGCCATGGATGCGGCCGAGCAGGCCCAGCGCCGCCTCGTCCAAGGCCTGAACGCCCAGGGACAGCCGGGTCACGCCCGCTTCCCGGAAGGCCTGGAAACGCGCGCGGTCGACGGTGCCGGGATTGGCTTCCAGGGTGATTTCCACCTCATCCGGCGCGGGGGACGGCCACAGCGCGCGGGCGCGGGCGATCAGGTCCGCGACCGTCTCCGCCTCCATCAGCGAGGGAGTCCCCCCTCCGAAAAACAGACTGGCGAGGGGCCTGTCACGGGTTTCTGCGGCGAAGTGCTCCAACTCGGCCCCCAAAGCCCGCCGCCACCGCCGGTGATCAACGGCATCCGCAACGTGGGAATTGAAGTCGCAGTAGGGACATTTGCGCAGACAGAACGGCCAATGGACATAAACGGCGAGAGGAAAGCCGCCGGTCATGGCCTGCCGGGGGGCGGGGGGCTTTTTTTCCGTCCGGGGGGCGCACCCGCCGGAGCGGGGCCTCCCAGGATGTCGGCCACGTCCCGGCCGTTGATCTTGATCCCGCCCTCCGGGGCCAGGGTGATCCGATAGCTCAGGATGGGGCGGCCTTTTTCGTCGGTTCCCTTCCGGCCCGCTCCCTCGATGGCGGCGGCCAAGGCGGTGTCGCGCGGGTCCGGCGGCTGGCCGGCCTTTTGCCCTTCCCGCATGAACGCGGCCAGCAGGGCGTCGAGCCCGCGCACGTCCACTTGCACGTCGCCGGTTCCGGGCACCGGCGCTCCGACGAGGGGCTTCAGGGTTCCGAAAACGCGGATGTCGTATGCATCGGCGGAAAATCCGGTCTTTTCCAGACGAAGCTCGGTTCCGGCCTCCACCAGCGCCGCCAGCATCGCATCGACGCCGGACGGTGGTGGCGCGGCTTTCTCCCGGCCGGTCTTTTCCGGGGAGAGGCCCGGGGAGAAAATCATCGAGACCAGGGCATCGCGGATCAAAAGCTGCGCGATCTCGCCGATCTTCCGCATCGGGATTCGGTCGGCGACGGCCCGGAAAGCGAACGTTTTCGGGGTCAGGGCCGCATCCACCGTGTCCGGCGGCGCTTCGAGGTCGTCGCTTTCGATCCCGAGGCGGAGCAGACCGAGGGGCTGACGGATGCCCTCGGCGGCGAGGGTCAGCCGGGTCAGTCCGATCCCCATGGCGGCCCCGCCCCGGATCAGGCGCAGGCCGTTGAGGGACAAAGTGGCGCTGATGCCGTCGGCGATGTCGGACATCGACCCCGGCTTCTCCTGTCCCCCCCCCAGGGACAGCAGGGTCCGCCGGTAAGCGGCGGGGTCCAGTCCCTTGATGGTGTTCCCGGCGGAGAAGGTGGCGAGGTTGAGGCTGTCCCCCGTGTCCCGGCTCTTCACCTCGATGGCGTCGAAGTCGAGGGTTTCCTCCATGTCCAGAAGTCCGTTTCCGGCGTTCGCGACCACCAGCTTCGAGGCGATGGTCCCGATGGAAATGTCCGCCGCGTCCCCGGTCAGGGTGTTCATCGTCACCTGGTGAAAGGAGACGTCCGCCTGGGTCGCCGTGCCCTGGGCCATGGACCACGTCCCCTTGGCCGACTGGCGGCCGATCGCGACGCGGGCGATGGTCTTGCCCGCCGGGTCCACGACCCTCATCCGGGCCGGAAGGGTCGCCTCGATCCGGTAGAGGTCCTCCGTTTCGGGGACCATGAACAGGCGCAGGGTTCCGACGACGAGGGTCCCCTCGTCGAAGCCGGTCACCTCGGCGGCGGGCAGGAAGACCATGAAACCGCCATCTTGCTCCAGGACCCGGAGTTCCCCACCGAGTTTCAGGGCGCGCGTCCCCGAGGAGGGATTGAGATAAGGTTCCAGGATCGTCCGCGCGTCCTTCAGCGCCTTGGCCGCGCGTTCATCCTTGGGCTCGGTCTCCCCCGGCGGTACCGGGCTGACGACGAGCCCGCGCGCGGCAAGGGCGGCCAGAACCGTCTCCGCCTCCGGGTTGCCTTCCTCCTCCTGGGCGCGGAGGAGCCAGGGAACCGCCTTGGGAACGTCGGGCTGCACCCCGATGCCGAGGGCGAAGATCCGCCCGGCCTTGGCCATGGCGCCGACGTGCCCCTTTTTGGCCGCCTTCTCGAACCACTCGGCCGCGTCCTTCGGGCTGGCCGGAATCCCCCGCCCGCTTTCAAAGAATTCCCCGACGCGGAACATGGCCTCTTCCCGGCCGGTCATGGCGGCGCGCTGATACCAGCTCCAGGCCAGGGAGTCGTTCTGCCGGCCGCCCTCGCCGGTGTCGTACATCCGGGCCAGGACCAGGACCGCGTCCATGTTCCCGGCCTCCGCCAGAACGGTGAGGCTTTTGTGCGCGGTGGCGAAATCGCCCCGCTTGCGGGCGTCCAGAGCCTCCTCCAGCCCCCCGGCGCGGGAACACGGCGGGAGCAGAACCAGCATCACGGCGACGGCCACCGCCATCACCCCACG
>JADGDA010000223.1 GCA_015228695.1 Alphaproteobacteria bacterium | reverse complement strand
AAGCGGCCGCCCCCGTCAAGGCGGGCATGCGCATATTGCCGGTGGCCGCCCCCCCCCCATGATTCGTGTGCGCCCGATCACTGCCCCCGATACCCTTCCGTGAGAGAATCGGTCCACGGTTCAAGCAGGGAAGACTCCAATGTTGATGCTCGATGAGTTGTACGATGTCGTGTGGGAGCTTTATACAGGGCTCTTCTCGTTCGTCCCGTTCGGGAGCGACTATGTGGCCGTTGCGACGCTGATGCTGGTCATGGTCGGATTCGGCATTCTTCTTCGCAACGTGCTTGATTGAGAGCCGTACCGCCCTATCGGGGAAGCGTCCTCCCATCCGGCCCGTAGAGCTGCACGGCCCGCTTCTCGAAGGCGGACACCATCAGCTTTACCGCTTCGTTGAATAGGGCGCCCATGATTTTCTGCAACACCTTCGAGTGAAACTCGAAATCCACGTAGAAGTCGATCAGGGTCCCGCCGTCGGGCATAGGGTCGAAGACCCAGTGGTTGTTCATGTATTTGAACGGCCCCTCGGCGTAGCGGACGTGGATGGCGGAGGGGGGATTGATCTCGACCTTGGAGGTGAATCGCTCGCGCACCATCTTGAAACCGATCATCAGGTCGGCGACCACGATGTTCCCCTCCCGCTTGCGGATGCGGGCGGCGGTGCACCAGGGGAGGAATTCGGGATATCTCTCGATATCCGCGACCATATCGAAGAGCTGCTTCTGGGTATAGGGCATGGGCCGCTTCTCGGCATGTGTCGGCATGGTCTAGCGCTTTCCGGTCAAGTGGGCGCGTGCCGCGCGGAGTTCCGCGAAGTCCCTGTCGGCATGGTGGGAGGAGCGGGTCAGCGGCGAGGAGGCCACCATCGGAAAACCCTTCCCCCTGGCAAGGGCGGCGTATTCGGCGAATTCGTCGGGGGACACGAAACGATCCACGGCTCTGTGTTTCAGGGTCGGTTGAAGATACTGCCCAATGGTCAGAAAATCCACGCCCGCACATCGCATGTCATCCATGACCTGAAGGACTTCCTCCCGGCTCTCCCCCAGGCCGACCATGAGGCCGGACTTGGTGAACAGGGACAAAGACGCCTCCTTCGCCTGCTGCAACAGGCGGAGGCTCAGGAAATAGCGCGCCCCCGGGCGGACTTCGGGGTACAGGCGGGGAACGGTCTCCAGGTTGTGATTGAACACGTCCGGCCCGGCGTCGACCACGGCGCGCAGGGCGTCCCCCTTGCCGCGGAAGTCCGGAGTGAGCACCTCGATCGAGACATCCGGCGCGACTCCGCGAATGGCCCGGATGGTGGCCGCGAAGTGCGACGCCCCGCCGTCGGGCAGATCGTCGCGGTCGACGGAGGTCACCACCACATGTCTCAGCCCGAGCCGGACCACGCCGTCGGCGACCCTCTCCGGCTCGCCGGAATCGACCGCCCCCGGCAGGCCGGTGCGGACATTGCAGAAAGCACAGGCGCGGGTGCAGGTGTCGCCCAGGATCATGAAGGTGGCGTGACGGCGTTCCCAGCACTCGCCGATGTTGGGACAGGCGGCCTCCTCGCACACGGTGTGCAGGCCCCGTTCGCGCATGAGCGCGCGCACCTCGCCGTAGGCCTGGGATGCCGGAGCCTTGACCCTGATCCACTCGGGCTTGCGCACCAGAAGCCCCACCCGTTCACAAATGATTTCGGAAACGCCAGAAGAAGAAAAGGGAAAAGGACGTCGCCCCGACGGCGGCGGCGGCCAGCAACGGGGTTTCCCACCCCAGCCAGATCGCAAGCGGAACCGCCAGGATGCCGTCGTCGGGATCGAACGCGCCCCCTCCCCCCAATTCGGCGGCCCGTTCGCCCTCCCGCGCCTCCGCCCGCATCACCAGCCACAGGATGGAGGCGACCGCCATGCCGGCCAGCAGTCCCATGGGAACCGACCAGAAGCCGAACGCGCCCTCCCGCAGGCCGATCCCCAATCCCATGAACAGGACCGTGTTGCAAACGCCGTCGGCGATCAGGTCGTATTTGTGGCCGAAGGGGCTTCCCTTGCCGGAGAGTCTGGCCAGTTCGCCATCGGCGCGGTCGAGAACCATGGACAGGACGAACAACCCGGCTCCCAGGTTCATCTCCCCCATGGCCAGCGCCGCCGAGGCGCCGAGGCCAACCAACAGCCTGACGGTCGTCAGATGGTTGGGCGACACCGGCGAGTGGATCAACGGCTTGATCAGGACTCGGGCGGCGCGATGGATCAGCGTGTTGTGGCTCATGGCGCCATCCGAATTCAGCGCGTTTCGATACGGGGCAGAACGTCCCGTTCCGCGCGTTCGACGTCGGTCCGGAAATCGATTTCGATCCAGGGAATCCCGGTGATGTCCTCGACTCCGAAGGTTCCGGGGGGCGCGGACAACAGCACCTCGCGCACCGCCTCCTCATAGGGCTCGTCCAGGCGGCCCTCGTCCACCATGCGCTGAAGGGCTGCCACCACCAACCCGCCGGAACGGGGGGTCACCTTCAGGAACCCCGGCCATTCTCCCATGAAGTCGCAACGGATGTCGCCCACGACCTTGCGGAACTCGACCGGGTGGCCGTCGCGCATGCACAGCTTGACCGGCTCGTCGCCGGCTTCGAAGTCCCGGTCGAGCAGGAAACAGGTCGGATGGGGCGAGCGGATCAGACGGGCGATGAGGTCCGGGTGATACAGAACGTCCGCGTCCATGAACAGAACATCCGACTCGCCCGCCAGCACCTCCCGCGCGCACCACAGGGACAGGTTGCTGCCGCGACGGAAATCCGGGTTGTGGATGAAGCGCACGAAACCGCCGGCGCCGATGGCCTCGATCTCGCCGATGATCGCCTCGGCGCGATAGCCGACCACCAGCGTCAGACCCTCGACACCCAACGCCAGCAACGTCTCGACATGACGTTGAATCAACGACTTGCCGCCAAACTTCAAAAGCGCTTTATGAGGATGAACGTCATCGTTGCCGTAGAGACGGCTGCCCAACCCGGCCGCCAGCATGATCGCCTTCATCGTCCAGCCTCCAGTTCCATCAGGGTCTCCCGGACCGCCTCCAGCACCCCCCGGATCTCCACCTCGCCGATGGCGCCGATGCAGCCGATGCGGAAGCTGTCCGCGCCCGTCAGCTTTCCGGGATAGATCACATAGCCCTTGGCGCGCAGGGAGTCATGAAATCTCTCGAACGGAAACCCGGAGGGCATGCGGAAGGTGACGATGATCGGCGCCTGGGCCGCATCGGGCAACAGGGTCTCGAACCCCATGGCCCGCATCCCATCCACCAGAAGACGCCAGTTGCGGCGGTAGCGCCCTCCCCGGGCGGCCACCCCCCCCTCCTCCGCCAGGAGATCGAGAGCATGGGCCAGGGCGGCGATCACATGGGTGGGCGGAGTGAACCGCCACTGACCGTTCGCGTCCATGGCCGTCCACTGGTCATGAAGGTCGAGAGCGAGCGAATGGGCATTGCCTCCGGAGGCGGCCAGCACCTCCCTCCGGCACAGGACGAATCCCATTCCCGGCACGCCTTCCAAGCACTTATTGGACGATGCTGCCATGGCGTCAAAGGAAATCCCGTCCACCGGCAAGGCCCCGAACGCGCTCATGGCGTCCACCAGCAGCCGGCGCCCGTGCCGCTCCACCACTTCGGCGACGGCCGCCAGGGGATTGAGGAGGCCGGTGGTGGTCTCGCAGTGCACGCAGGCCACATGGGTCAGGGACGGATCGCCCCGCAGCAGACGGCCCACCTCTCCGGGATCGGGAGGCTGTTCCTCCGGGGTCTCGTAAACGGAAAAGGCGCGGCCGATGATGCGGCAGATGGAGGCCATCCGCCGCCCGTAAGCCCCGTTCACCAGAACCAGCACCCGGCCGTCCCTGGGAACGAGGGTTCCGAGCATGGCTTCGACGGCGAAGGTGCCGCTGCCCTGAACCGGCACGCAAACATGGCTGCCCGCCACCCCCGCCAGTTCGAGCAGCCCTTCCCGGACCTTGCGGTTCATCCCGATGAAGCGGCCGTCACGGGACCCCCAATCATGCAGCATCGCCTCCTTGGTCGAGGCGGCGGTGGTCAGGGGACCGGGGGTCAGGAGGACGGGATCGCCGCTCATCCATTCCCTCCGGGAAGAAGAGGGGCTCCGAGAAGGAAAGAACGGAAACGGCGCGCCACCTCCGGCGGCTTGATGGTCGGGCGGCCCAGCTTGTCCATGCTGCCGGGGCGAATGCGCAGGTGGATGAGGTGCGGGCCGGAAGAGGCCAGTGCGGCGGCGAAGGCCGCCTCGAATCCGGACAGGTCATCCGCCACCGTCGCGCGGGCATAGCCGCAGGCGTGGGCGACGCGGGCGAAGTCCACGCCCTCGGACACCGTCGCCTGACCGCCGGTGGAGTCGTGAACTCCGTTGTCGAGGATCACATGGATCAGATTGTC
>JADGDA010000222.1 GCA_015228695.1 Alphaproteobacteria bacterium | reverse complement strand
ACCCGGACCATGTCCGGGATGGAGCCCACGTCCTGGGCGTCCTGGCTGAAGGCATTGGTGTTGTCGAGGAGCAGGCGCCAATGGCCGGGACGGGTCTTGCAGTGCAGGCGGGTGGCCACGAACACCGGTTCGTCGAGGGTGCCCCGCTTCTGCGGGCTGACCACGTCGCTCCACCGGCGCATCCGTCCGGAGAACAGCTTCCGCGCCTCGTCCCGCGTCAGGTTGTCGATGGGGTTGTCCGGGTGGACGATCAACGCGATGGCGGTGATGCCGATGGTGTGGAACCTCACCCCCGGCAACCGGTCGGCGCGCTCCGGCGGGCAGCAATAGCCGCCGACGTCCAGTTCCTTCCTGGACAGGCCGCCGAGGGCGGTGCCGCAGGTCCCGCTTTGCACCGCGATCCGGAGGTGACGGCTCTTCGCGAAGTCCTGGATGAAGGGGAGCAGCGCCGGATAGATCTGCTGGTCGAGGATGATCGAGACGTCGGCGTCGGCCGGGGCCCGGGCCAGGGACTTCTCCCGCCAGCCGGCGGGCACGTCGGCGAGAACGGAGGGATCGGAGAACGCCGGCCCCGGCGTCGGATCGTCCCTCATCTCGGCACGGGCGGCGGCCCCGACGACAACGGACACGAACGCCGCGGCACCCCACATGATCAACGGACGCATCGGCCAGCCCTCCTCTCGCCCCATGTCGTCCAGAAAGTGTAACATTTCGCGGGAAGGGAACAAGGGGCATCACTCGCGCCCCAGGGCAAAGAACGCGGGTTAACAAATGGTTAATCTCATCGTCGTGGCCGGGCTCTCGACCCGGCCATCCAGGCCTCGCCGTCGGGTCCGAACCAGAAGGAGGCCCGTGGATACGCGGGTCAAGCCCGCGCATGACGATCTTTGGTTGTGACAAGCCTTTATCCTGGCTCGCGCCCGCGTTCCATCCTGGTACCGTGCGAAATCGTGGGTGCGAAATCGTGGGTGCGAAATCGTGGGTGGACAGGGAGGGGAAGATTTTTTATCCTCGATTCCCCGTGGTGATTCAGCAATTCGGTGCGGAATGGAGGCTGGAGTTTTGCTTGTGAACAAAACGTCGATTTTCAGTAAATGGTCCGGCTTCTTCAGTACTGTTGTTTTCGTGGTCGGTATATTGACGGTCCCGGCGGATGCCCGGGCGGGGTACGCCTCGTTCGTGGTCGACGCCGATAACGGCCGGGTGATCCATTCGGACCGCGCGGACGTGCGCAATCATCCGGCTTCGCTGACGAAAATGATGACCCTCTACCTCCTGTTCGAGGCGTTGGATCAGGGCCAGGTCAAGATGTCGTCGAGGGTTTCCGTTTCCGCCAATGCCGCGAAACAGGCCCCGTCCCGGCTGGGCGTTCCCGTCGGCGAAACGTTGAGCGTCGAGGAGGCGATCCTGGCGCTGGTGACCAAGTCGGCGAACGACGTGGCGTGCGCGACGGCGGAATTCCTCGGCGGCAGCGAGGCGCGCTTCGCGGCGGCCATGACGGCGAAGGCCCGGAGCCTCGGGATGAAGCAGACCGAATTCCGCAACGCCTCCGGGTTGCCCAATCCGGGACAGGTGACCTCCGCCCGCGACATGGCGACCCTGGCCCGGGCCTTGATCAAGCGTTTCCCCCAATACTATCATTACTTCTCGACGCGGGAGTTCAACTACGGGCCGACCAAGATCACCACCCATAACCGTCTGCTCTTGTCCTATGAGGGCGCGGACGGGTTGAAGACGGGCTACATCGGGGCTTCCGGGTTCAATCTGGTCACTTCGGCGAAGCGGGACGGCCGCCGTCTGGTCGGCGTCGTCCTCGGGGGGCGCACCTCCCGTTGGCGCGATCAGCACATGGCCGACCTCCTGGACGCCAGCTTCGCCCAACTCACCGGTCAGCGCCCCCCGTTGACAGCCCGTGTCGCGCCCCCGCCCTCCGACGGGGACGACGAGGCCGTGGCCGCCAAGAGCAAGGCTCCGGCGAAGAGCAAGTCCGCCGCCAAGAGCAAAAAATCCTCTTCCCGCCAAACGGCGAAAAAGGCTTCCCCCAAAACCGAGCCCAAGACGGCCAAGGGGGGGAAGACGGAAAAGAAACCGTCCAAGAAAATCACCACCGCCAAAAACGGAAAAGCATCCCTTCCCGAAGGGTCCAACTGATACCGGCGCGCACAAATGTTTGACACATCACCCAACTTGCGCGCCGGTATCAAGCGGCCATTGAGGCCGCGGCCAAGGGCATCATGCGAGACGCATGCTTTCAGCATGACGGCGCGCCCGCCCGGCGAGGGAAATACGCCGAGCCGATTTATCGGCTCGACGGTATGAGTCATGGGCGCGGCCATCGGGATCGTCGGTCTGGGGGTGATGGGGCGCGGACTGGCGGATAATATCGCCGGACGGGGGTTTTCCGTCGCCGTTCATGACCGGAACCCCGAGGCGCTCGCGGCGGCGGGAGCGGTTCTCGCCTGTTCCTCCCTGTCCGATCTGGTCGCCGCGCTGGAGCGTCCGCGCCGGGTTCTGCTGATGGTCAACGCGGGCCGGCCGGTCGACGACGTTCTGGACCTTCTGTCCCCGTTGCTGGCCGCCGGCGACGTGGTGGCCGACGCCGGAAACTCCCACTTCGCCGACACCGAGCGCCGTGCCCAGGGGATGGGTAACGGAGGCATCCTGTTCGTCGGCGCCGGGATCTCCGGGGGCGAGGCGGGGGCGCGTCTCGGTCCCGCGATCATGGTCGGCGGAGCGGAGGATGCCTGGAAGGCCCTGGCTCCGATCCTGACCGCCATTGCCGCGCGGGTGGATGGAGCCCCCTGCTGCGCCCGGGTCGGGCCGGGCGGGGCCGGGCATTTCGTGAAGATGGTCCACAACGGCATCGAATACGCCGCGATGCAGCTCATCGCCGAGGCGGGCCAGCTTCTCCGCGACCTGGGCGGCCTGTCCCACGCCGCCCTGGGCGAGGTCTTTGCCGCGTGGAACCGGGGCGAACTCGAATCCTACCTCGTCGGCATCACCTCGGGGATTCTGGCGACGACCGACCGGGATACCGGCCGCCCCCTGGTCGAGATGATCCTGGACACGGCGGGCCAGAAGGGAACCGGGATGTGGTCGGGCGTCGCCGCGCTGGAACTCGGCGTCGCCGCGCCGACCCTCGTCGAGGCGGTGTGCGCCCGCACCCTGTCCGCCCGCAAGGCCGAACGGGTCGCGGCGTCACGGGTGTTGAGCGGTCCGGCCGCCACGCCGGTCGACGACGTTCCCGCCCTGATCGATGACGTGGGGAAAGCCCTGTTGGCCTCCCTGATCTGCGCCTATGCCCAGGGGTTCGCCCTCATCGAGGCCGGCTCGAAGGCCCATGACTGGGGGATCGACCTTCCCGCCGTGGCCGGGCTGTGGCGGGGCGGCTGCATCATCCGCGCCCGGCTGCTCGACCGGCTGGGCGGAGCGGCGGGAGCGGCGATCACCTCCCCGGAAGTGGCCGGGCGTCTTGCCGCCGCCCAGGATTCCTGGCGGCGGACGGCGGGGCTGGCGGTCGCCCACGGCATTCCCGCCCCGGCCCTGCTGTCGGCGCTCGCGTGGTATGACCTGTCCCGCAGCGGGCGCACCTGGGCCTCTCTGATCCAGGCGCAGCGCGACTGTTTCGGCGCCCACACCTACGAACGCATCGACCGGCCGGGGCGGTTCCACACCCGATGGCCGGAAGCCGGGGCATGACGCCGCCCCGGATCATCGTCGTGATGGGGGTGGCCGGAGCGGGCAAGACCCGGATCGGCCGCCTGCTCGCCGAGGCCCTCGGGGCCGGGTTCGTCGACGCCGACGACTACCATTCCCCGGACAACATCGCCCGCATGCGGCGGGGGCTCCCCCTGACCGACGCCGACCGCCTCCCCTGGCTGTCGCGGCTGGCTGGTGAAATCCGCGCCTGGGACGAGGCGGGACGGCGGATGGTTCTCGCCTGTTCCGCCCTGCGGCAGAGTTACCGCGATATCCTGGGAGGAAACGCCGTGGGGTGGGTCTATCTCAAGGGCTCCCCGGAATTGATCGCGTCCCGTCTGGCCGCCCGCCGTGGCCATTTTCTGCCGCCCTCCCTGCTCGAAAGCCAGTTCGCGGCCTTGGAGGAGCCGTCCGGCGCGCTGGTCGCGGACGTTTCCCCCGCTCCCGAAACGATCGTCGCCCGTCTGCTCCGGGAGCTTGCCGGGGGATCAATCCTCTGAGGCTTCCTCAAGGGCGAGGTTGGCTTCCATCCATTCGGTTTCGGCGGCGGCGGCGGCCCGGTCCACCTCGGCAAGCTCGATCTGAAGGGCGGTCAGGGCCTCGGCCGGTTGCCGGTAGAGGGCGGGATCGGCGATCCTGGCCAGGATGTTCGCGCGCTTGGCCGCCAAGGTCTCCAGTTGCTTCTCGGCGTCCCGGACCTTCCGGCGCAGGGGGGCCT
>JADGDA010000221.1 GCA_015228695.1 Alphaproteobacteria bacterium | reverse complement strand
GCGGCGTTCGCCAAGGGCGAGGGGCGCGACACCAGCGAGGCCGTCCTCCGCGACGGATCGGGAGCCGCCCTCGCCCGCGTCGAGAGCATCTTCCGCAAGCAGGGGGGCAAGGAGAAGGTGTCCACCCTGCGTCAGGAGATGAACACGACGATGGAGGACGGCGCCGGGATCTACCGGACCGAGGAGACCTTGACCTCCACCGCGAAGAAGATCGACGAGGTCCGCGCCCGCTATGCCGAGGTCAACGTCGCCGACAAGACCAGCGTCTTCAACACCGACCTGATCTACGCGCTGGAACTGGGGGCCATGCTCGACGTGTCCCAGACGGTGGCCCATTCGGCCCTGCACCGCAAGGAGTCGCGCGGATCGCATCAGCGTCTCGATTTCGAGAAGCGCGACGACGTGAACTATCTGAAGCACTCGATGGCCCACTATGACGGCAAGGGCAATCCCAAGATCGATTACCTGGACGTCGTCATCACCAAGTCGCAGCCGGCCGCGCGTGTCTACGGGGGGGCAGCAGAGAAATGAGCACGAAACGCACCATAACCTTCGAGGTGATGCGCTACCGCCCGGAAAGCGACGCGGAGCCTTCCTATCAGACCTATTCGGTTCCCTGCGAACAGGAGTGGGTCGTCCTGGACGCCTTGTTGTACATCAAGGACAATCTGGATACGACCTTGAGCTTCCGCTGGTCCTGCCACATGGCCGTGTGCGGAAGCTGCGGGATGATCGTGAACGGCGAGCCCATGCTGTCGTGCAAGGCGTTCCTGCGCGACTACCCGGACGTCATCCGGGTCGAGCCGCTCACCAATTTCCCGATCGAGCGCGATCTGGTGATCGTCATGGACGATTTCATCACCAAGCTCGCCAGCATCAAGCCCTACATCATCCCCAAGGAAGAGCGGAAGGTGGAGCAGGGCGAGTACCTGCAAACGCCGGTCCAGCTCAAGAAGTTCAAGCAGTACACGCTGTGCATCAACTGCCTGCTGTGCTACGCGGCCTGCCCGCAGTACGGATTGGTGCCGGAGTTCGTCGGACCGGCGGCGCTGGCGCTGGCGCACCGTTACAATCTGGATTCCCGCGACAATGGCCGTTCGCAGCGCCAGGAAATCGCGGCGAGCCATGACGGCGTGTGGGAATGCTCGTTCGTGGGCGCCTGCTCGGAGGTCTGTCCGAAGCACGTCGATCCGGCGGGAGCGATCCAGCAGACCAAAATCGCCAGCACCATGGATTATTTCCTCGGGTTCCTACAGGGGGGAAGCTGATGAGCCGCAAACCATATATCAGGCCGATTCCGAAGACCTCATGGTACATGCGGGACGGCCGTTACAAGCGCTACATGCTCCGTGAAGTCACCTGCGTCTTTATCGGCGCCTATACCGGGGTGCTGACGATGGGCCTGCTGCGCCTGTCCCAGGGCAAGGAGGCTTACGAAGCCTTCCTCCAGGCGATGAACACGCCTTCGGCCATCGTCTTCCACATCCTGGCGCTGCTGTTCGCGGTGTATCACTCCACCACGTGGTTCAACGTCACGCCGCAGGCGATGCCGATCATGAAGGGGGACGACTTCCTTCCCGGCAAGGTCATCGTCACGGCCCACTACGCCGGTTGGGCGGTGGTGTCGCTGTTCATTCTGCTGGTGGTGGGGATATAGCCATGGCCAAGTCGCACAAACCCATCGTTTGGGGCCCCTTCGCCGCCGGAGGCACCTTCGCGGCGTTCTTCAACCCGGTTCTGATCCTGGTGACGGGGATTTTGGTGCCCCTGGGCCTGCTGTCGGGGGACGTCCTGTCCTATACCCGCGCCCATGAGTTCGCCGGCGGCTGGATCGGCAAGCTGATCCTGTTCGCCTTCGTGGCCCTTCCGGCTTGGCATGCGGCGCACCGCCTGCGGATCACGGTCCACGACTTCGGAGTCCGGGCCGATATCCTGGTGGCGGTCCTGGTCTATGCCTCGGCGGCCCTGGCGACCGTGGTGGCGATCGTGTCCCTGCTCGCCATCTGAACCGGTCAGCCGAACACCACAGGGGATGGGTGCGCCCATCCCCTGTTCCGTTCCCGGATGGGGCGTCGCCAAGCGGTAAGGCAGCGGCTTTTGATGCCGCCATTCCCAGGTTCGAATCCTGGCGCCCCAGCCAACTTTCCCGCACGAGGAAATCCGCGTGCGTCTCGTGTTCATGCAGGGGGTTGCGAGGTTCCTGGTTCTGCTTCTGCCCCTGGCGTGTGGGGGGTGTTCTGGGTTGTAGCGCGCTGCGCCCTGCTGCGGAGAGGAACCAACCGAGGAGATTCACATAGTCCAAAAGAATGAAGACATCTACTTCATCATGGATGAATTGGTAGCGGCCGACCAGGGTTTCAAGTTGGTCGGACAGCGATGTCATGACCAGGGCAACCTCGGAGATACGGGAGATCGAATCCGCCGTCTGGGTGCTGGCGTTGGCGATTTCGCGCAGCGCCACGACCACCTGCCCATTGGCCGCCCGTTGCTGTTGGGTGGCAAGCGAGATTTGCTGAGCGGCGGTGCTGGACTCGTAGGCGGCTCCCTCCAACTCCGCCAGCATCTCGGCGACCTTGTTCGATTCCCCCATGCCCGCCACGATGCGGCTCGCGCCCTTTTCGGCGGTCACCACCAGATTGCTGATGGAATCCTGGATTTCGCCCACCTTTCCGGCAATCTCGCCGGCGGAGTCCGTCACGCTGTCGGCCAGACGGCGAATCTCGCTGGCGACGACGCCGAAGCGTTTGCCGGCCTCTCCGGCGCTGGACGCCTCCAGGGCGGCGTTGAAGGCGATCAGCTTGGTCTTGTCGGCAACCGATTCGATCATCTGCATGATCCGGCTGATTTCCTTCGACTTCCGCCCGAGTTCCTCGATGACCATGAGGTTGTTCTGGTTGTCGGTATGAATTTCCTCCATCCGTTCCAGCATGGCCTGCATGGCCTCGGCCCCGACCTTGCTGCTTTGCCATGTCCTGTCGGCCATGGACACCACCGATTTGGACTGGTCGTCCACTTGGTTGGCGGATGCCGACAGTTCCTCCATGGTCGCGGTGATCTCGGCGACCGATGCCGACATCTCGCTACTGGTCGCGGCCTGTGTCTCGACGGCGCTGTACATTTCTTCAGCGGCGCGATGAATCTCCCTGGCGTCGCCTTCCAGGTGGTCGGCCATTTCGCTTTGCGCCCGCTGGCGCTCGATCTGTGCCTTCTGCTCGTTTTCGCGCCGCTCCTGTTCCGCATAGGCCAGCTTGGCCTTGATCGCCCGCAGCAGAACCGTCAGCCCGGAGAACTCCCTGGCCGGTTCAATGTCGATTTCGTGCGTGAAATTCCGGCGGGAGATGGCGTCGAAATGCGTCTCGAAACGCTTCAGAGGGGCCTGGATCGCCGCAAACAACCGATACCCCAGCAAGGCGGAAAGCAGCAGGCCGACGAGAACCGCCGCGCCGACCGCCCCCTGGCCGGCCCCCGATGCACCCATCCAGCCGATCAGGGCCATGGCGAGGCCCATGACCGCGAAACCGGCGGAAATGCGGCCCGCAAGGCTGTTCATCACCGTACTCGCCGTGTGGCGCCAACCGATGGGCACGGCGGCCCCTCCCTCGATCCGCAGCCCCTTGGCCGTCCCCTGGCGAAACTGGGCGTAGACGGCCTCGTGGACCTGGCGCTGTTCGCGTGTTGGCCGGAACCGGATCGAAATGTATTCCTTGATCGCGCCGTGTTCCATCTGCGGCGTGACGTTGGCGCGGACCCAGTAGTAATCCCCGCTCTTGGTGCGGTTCTTGACAAACCCTTCCCATGGCCGTCCGGCCTGGATGGTTTTCCACATGTCCTCGAACGCCTCCACCGGCATGTGCGGATGCCGGATGATGTTGTGAGGCTGGCCTATCAGTTCGGCCTCGGAAAAGCCGCTTATTTTGATAAATGCGTCATTAACGAATCGTATTTTCCCGCTGGTGTCCGTCTTTGAAACGAGAAGTTCATCCTCTGAGAATTCAATTTCCGTATTTGTTATAGGCTCATTGAGACGCATTCATTCTCTCCATATTCATTTGTGCCCGGATGACACAATTGATGGCAGATCGATCAGCAGGATCGGGCCCGCGTCATCGAGGGCGATGGCCCTGACCCCCTTCAGCGACAGACGGGCGGCGACCATTGGCGGCAACGGGAAAATGTGCCCGACCGGCAGCGGCACCAGGGAAACGGGCTCGGACACCGTGATCTCGACGCCATCGGTTCCCGACCTTACCTTCACGATCAGGATTCGGCGACCGGCCCCCCGGGTGAGGTCCAGGCCGATGAGGTTCTCGACCGGCGCCTCCCCGGTTCCTTCCCTCATGCCCTGAACATGCCGCGCCTCGGCCGCGATACGAAAGCCCCCGGCCTGGAACACCACGCTATCGAGATGGGCGGGGCTGTCGA
>JADGDA010000220.1 GCA_015228695.1 Alphaproteobacteria bacterium | reverse complement strand
GGAGAGGACGCCTGCGGCGCCGGACGAGCCCAGCCGTTGGAGGGCAGGCCGCCTTCCCCGTTTCCCCGCCTGATATAGCAGGGACGGCCCCATTCCACAACGCTGCCGCGCTTGGCGGGTGGAAAGGCCGGGGAGCCCCTTAAAAATCAACGGGAAAATAAGGCGTGCGGTCGGGAGGTCCGGCGGCGAACAGCCATCGCGGCCGGGCCTCCTCCGCGTCCATGGACGGCAGGGCGATCAGGGACGAGGACGAGGTTCCGAAACCGGAGTCGGTCAGAAAGCACATAGCCCCCTCGGGACCCGGACCGTCGGAGCCCCGGCTTCCCAAAAGAGCCCGCCAGGAGGCCCAATCGTCCCGATCGGGTTCGGGGACGGGAGCGGCGCGGAACCGGGGCAGATAGCCGCGTATGCGCGGGTCCCGGCCGTCGTCGAGGTCGAAGGCGGTCAGCATGGACAGCCCCGGCGGAACGCGGACCACCCGGATCGGCCGGGGGTCCGACTCCTCCCGGCAACTGATCCAGAAGGCATCGCGATTGTCGGTGATCATCATGTTGAAAGGCCGATAGGCGGCGGGATCGAGGTCGCCCATAGCCCCGGCCGCGTCGGCCGCGTCGGCATGGTCGAGGGCCTCCAAGACCAGTTCTCCGCGCGAACGCTTCCCCGCCGCCGGCCCCAGGGTGCCGTGGCGGTTCAGGATGGCGGCGACCACGCCGTGATCGTTCGCCCCCAGCCACGAGCCCCCGGCCAATTCGTCCAGACCCGCCACCACATCGGCGCGGTCGGGCCAGTGCCGGGCGGGAGGCCGCCAGGGCCGGGCCGCCATTTCGTCGCGGTTGGCGCCGATCAAAACCGGCCAGGGATGGCCGGGCCTCGCCAGGATCACGATACTGCACATGGCGGCTCCCCCCTACACCAGCGGCACGAAGGCGACCGGCAACACGGATGTACCGTCCAGCGTCCCGTCCGCCCGTTTCTCGAACACGAACAGGTCTTGGGAAAGTCTATGGCCGCCGAGGGGGATGACCAGCCGCCCTCCCGTCCTGAGCTGCGGCGCCAGCCCGGGAGGAAGCTCGACGGCGGCGGCGGCGACGATGATCCCGTCGAACGGCGCGTGTTCCGGCCAGCCGTCACGGCCGTCGCCCTGCCTGATCCTCACATTGTCGTAGCCCAGACGGGCCAGCCGCTCCGCCGCCTTGGCGGCCAGGGCCGGAATCGTCTCGACGCCGTACACCCGCTCGACCAGTCCCGACAGGATCGCCGCCTGATACCCGGAACCGGAACCGATTTCCAGAACCGCGTCGCCGCGACGCGGCCGGAGAAGCTCCGTCATCAGGGCGACGATCAACGGCTGGGATATCGTCTGTCCCCAACCGATGAGTTGGGCGGCATTATCGTAGGCCGCGGGCCACAATCCCTCCGGCAGGAAGAGGTGGCGCGGCACGCTCCGCAGGCTCGCCTCCACGGGAGGCGAGAGAGGATGCCCGATCCGCGTCATTTCGGCGGAGACCCTGCGCACCAGACGTTCGCGCCGATCCTCCACGGTCAGGCTCTCAGCCGCCGCAACTGCCGCAGCAGGTATCCTTGAGGGCGTGGGTCCGGGTCTTGGTGATCCGTATCCGCCACTGTTCCGGGCCTTTTTCCTGGTAATCCCAGGCGAAGGCCCCGACGCGCTCGCTGTTGAACTGGTGGTAAAGGGGACGGGGATCACGGTCGCTGGACAGCAGGATCGTCTCCCCCACCTCCATCCGATCGAAAGCATCGAAGACGCGGATATGACGCTCGCGCGGGGCGATCTGGCGGACGTCCAGAAGGGTTTCACTCATGGCAAAGGCTTCCCAATGTAAAAAAGGGCCACGCCGATGAGCGGCGCGGCCCTCATTATCTTCGTCGACAAAGACCTTAGATGGCCCGCATCCTGACGTAGCTGCCCGGAGCGTCCTCGATCACCGTCAAGCCGCCCTCGCCCGGAACGCGGGCGGGAACCGTCTCCGGCGCCAGCTTGGACACCCAGTCATGCCAGTCGCCCCACCAGGAGCCGGGCTGCTGAGCCGCCCCGGCGAACCAAGCTTCCGAACTCTTCGGCGGCTTCTTGGGATTGGTCCAGTAGTGGTACTTGTTGGCGTTGGGCGGATTGATGACGCCGGCGATGTGGCCGGAGGCCGCAAGGACGAACTTCACCGGGCCGCCGAACAACTGAGTGCCCATGTAGGTGGAGGTCCACGGCGCGATGTGGTCCTCGATGGCCGACAGCATATAGGCCGGAGCCTTGATCTTGCCCAGATCGACGGCAACCCCGTTCATGGTCAGGGCGCCCGGGTCCTTCAGCTTGTTGGCCTGATAGAAGTTGCGCAGGTAGTAGCTGTGCATCGCATAGGGCATGCGGGTCGAGTCCGAGTTCCAGTACAGGAGATCGAACGGGAACGGGTCCTTGCCCAGCAGGTAGTTGTTGACCACGAACGACCAGATCAGGTCGTTGGCGCGCAGCATGCTGAAGGTGGTCGCCATCTCGGCGCCGTCCAGGTAGCCGCGCTCCTGCATCTTGGCCTCGACGAGCTGGATCTGGGCCTCGTCCACGAACACGCCCAATTCGCCCGGCTCGGAGAAGTCGAGCATGCAGGTGAAGTAGGTGCCGCTCTGGATCCGCTCATCGCCCTTGCCCGACAGCACGGCCAGGGTCGACGCGAGCAGGGTGCCGCCCAGGCAGTAGCCGAGACCGTTGACCTGCTTCTCGCCGGTGACCTTCTCGATGCAGTCCAGGGCCTGGAAGGGCCCGAGTCGCATGTAGTCCTCGAAGGTCTTGTCGGCCAGCTTCTCGTCGGGATTGATCCACGAGATCACGAACACGGTGTGCCCCTGATCGACGCACCACTTGATCAGCGAGTTCTTCGGACGCAGGTCCATGATGTAGAACTTGTTGATCCACGGCGGCACGATCATCAGCGGGCGCTTCAGCACCTTTTCCGTGCTCGGCGTGTACTGGATGAGCTGCATCAGCTCGTTCTGATAGATGACCTTGCCCGGGGTCGCGGCGATGTTCTCGCCGGGCTTGAAGGCGTCCATGTCGGTCATGCGGATCCGGAGCTGGCCCTTGCCGCGCTCCAAGTCCGACAGGACGTTGTTCAGCCCCTTGACCAGATTGTCGCCGCCGCTCTCGATGGTGGCGCGCAGAACCTCGGGGTTGGTGGCGACGAAGTTGGTGGGCGCCATGGCGTCGACGAACTGGCGGGTATAGAAATCCACCTTCTTGGAGGTCCGCTCGTCCAGGCCGTCCACGTCCTTGACCACCGATTGAATCCAGCGGGCGCTGAGGAGATACGACTGCTTGATGTAGTCGAATACCTCGTTCTTTTCCCACGCCTCGTCCTTGAAGCGCTTGTCGGCGGCGTCGGGGACGATGACCGGCTCGGGGGATTCCCCGAGAAGGCGGCGCGCGGTGTTCTGCCACAGGGCCAGATAGTCCTGCCAGAGGGACATGTGCGCGTCGACCAGCTTTTGCGGATCGGACATGAGCTTCGTGGTCATTTCCATGAACGCGGCCCCGATCTGCAACGGATCGGCCCCGTACTTGGTTCCTTCGGTCTGGCGCTGCAGGAAGTCGGCGACGATTCGCTGGCTCCGCTCCGCGATGTTGGCCATCGCCTTCGACAACTCCGCAGGGTTCGGGATATTCATGTTTCCGCCCTGTTGATCGCCCATATTCTTATCCCCTATCATTCCGGACGCGGCACGGCGGTCATCCCCCCCGAGCGCAGTCGCGTCGCATGGTTACCGGCAAAGCTCTAGCCCCGTCGTGGCTAGCCGTATATACAATTTTTCGGGCCGTGTTAAGTCTCATGGAGCTTTGATGGCCGCGCGGACGCACTTTAGAGTCCTCTCATGTATCGGGGTCATGTGTCGGAGCGACTGCGGACGGGGTGGGCGGCAGCTTGCGGGGAACTCGGATATGGAACGGGCCAAGGGATCGATGAGGGCCAGTCTGGCTGTTATGTTGACCGCGATGGCGGTGATGTCGGTGTCCGGCTGTTCGTCCGTGCCGGACGCGGTCAACCCCGCCGAGTGGTACAAGGGCGCCAAGAAGTGGGTCGTGGGTGCGGACGCTCCCGACGAATCGGCCGCCGATGGGACCGCCGACGAGATCGTGGACGCGCGGAGCGACGATCAGGGACGGGAACGCAAGGCCGACGCGGCCGCCGATGATGGATCGGTTCCCAACCTCGGCAAGGGGCCGGACCGCGCTCCGGCCGTCACCTCCGCCTCGAAGCGCGAACAGATGATCAAGGGCCTGATCGCCGACCGGATGCACGCCCGTCACAGCGAGGAGCAGGTGCCCGAGCCGCCGCCCGCCGTTCCCCTCGGAGGGCGCGCCGCGCCGAAACCCCCGGCCCCCGGCGGCGTCGTCAAGGGCGAGGCTCTCTCCCCACCCCC